>LKND01000124.1 GCA_001564275.1 Natrialbaceae archaeon Tc-Br11_E2g14
CCTCGAGTCGATCGACCGCTGCCACTGGGGAGTCGACGGGCTCGATCCCAGCCACGTCGTGGGTCTCGAGACCGACGACGGGTCGGTCCTCGATCAGCGCGAATCCGATCTCGGTGAGCGTGCCGTAGCCGCCGGCGAGCGCGATGATCCCGTCGCCGTTCATCGGCACCAGGGCGTTACGAGCGTGACCCAATCCGGTGGCGATCGCCACGTCGACGTGTGAGTTCGCGTCCGCGGGGTCGCTCGAGGGGAGGATACCGATGGTGGTGGCCCCTTCGGCCTTGGCTCCGCGACAGACGGCTGCCATGGTGCCGCCCAGCCCGCCACAGACCACCGTGTGGCCGCGCCGTCCCAGTTCTCGCCCGACCGCTGTCGCGCGGTCGGCCTGTTCGTCCGTAATCGTCCCGCCGCCGATGACGCTGACACGCATATCGTGAATGCGGTGGCCCGAGGCAAGGGCGATTCGGTTCGCTCGAGAGGTTCGACGATCGACGATCAAAATAACGACGATTAGAGTGATACTGCCGTTTTCGACGCATTTAACGCGAGGGGTGGCGGATCCCTACGTGGTATGACGAAAGTGAGCGTGATCGGCGCGGCCGGTACCGTCGGGGCCGCGGCGGCGTACAACATCGCACTACGGGACATCGCGGACGAACTCGTGCTCGTGGACATTCCGGACATGGCCGAGGACACCGTTGGCCAGGCGGCCGACGTGAACCACGGGGCGGCCTACGACTCGAACACGGTCGTTCGCCAGGGCGACTATTCGGCGACTGAGGGCTCGGACGTCGTGGTCATCACCGCGGGCATTCCGCGCCAACCCGGCCAGACCCGAATCGACCTCGCGGGTGACAACGCGCCGATCATGGAGGACATCGGCTCCTCGCTCGCCGAGTATAACGAGGACTTCATCACCATCACCACCTCGAACCCGGTCGACTTGCTCAACCGCCACCTCTACGAGACTGGTGACCGCGCTCGCGAACAGGTGATCGGCTTCGGCGGCCGCCTGGACTCCGCGCGCTTCCGGTACGTGCTCGCCCAGCGCTACGACGCCCCCGTCCAGAACGTCGACGCGACCATCCTCGGCGAACACGGCGACGCCCAGGTCCCCGTGTTCTCGAAGGTTCGCCTCGACGGCCGAGACCTCGCGTTCAGCGACGACGAAAAGGCAGAGATCCTCGAGGAACTCAAGACCAGCGCGATGAACGTTATCGAGAAGAAAGGCGCGACCGAGTGGGGGCCTGCGACTGGTGTCGCCCACATGACCGAGGCCGTCATCCGCGACACGGGTGAGGTGCTGCCCGCGAGCGTGACACTCGAGGGCGAGTTCGGCCACGAGGACACGGCGTTCGGCGTCCCGGTCAAACTCGGCGAAAACGGCGTCGAGGAGATCGTCGAGTGGGAGCTCTCGGAGTTCGAGCGCAACCAGCTGGGTGAGGCCGCCGAGAAACTCGCCGATCAGTACGAGCAGATTTCCTGACCGGGGCGAACGCTTTCTGTTCCCTTCCGTTGTCGAGCCAGCCCACCTGGATGGCGGTTGTCGCTCACGGCACTCGACGCCGGGCCCACCCGCTGGTGAACGGTGTGTGAGCGAGTGGTGACGTCAGGTGCTCGCGACAGGATTGGCGGGCTGTCTGGCGGTACAAATTATGTAGTAATACACTTCCGATAGTGTACCATTAGGCTGCCTGTCTTCTACCGTGGACTGAGCCACCATACGCACCGTTGACGACGCGCGGGGGTGAAACGATTTCGTGAGGAGTGGGGTTCAAATACTGTGTCGTGGTATCATCACCCATGGCCACCGCCCGGGGGGAACTCGAGTTTCTCGTGCGCTCGCCACATCGGGTGCAGATTCTCGAGGCGCTAGTTTCGCGCCCGCGAACACGCGCCGACCTGCGGACGATCACCGGAGCCTCCGCCTCGACGATCAGTCGGGCCCTCCGCGCGTTCGAGGACCGCAGGTGGGTCAGACGAACAGGCAGTCAGTACGCCGTGACCGACCGGGGCGCCTTCGTCGCCACCGCCGTCAACGCGGCCCTCGAGCGCTTCGAACTCGAGGACGCGTTCCGGGATCGCTGGGAGGCACTCCCCATGGCGTCTGCCAGCCTCGAGCTCACGGATTTCGAGGGGGCGACCATCACCCCCGCCACCGTGACTGACCCCTATCGCCCGGTCGCTCGCGTTCGATCGCTGGTCAGCGAGACCGAACACTTCCGTTTTGCGGGTTTCGAGTTGGCGCTGCTCGAGCCCTGCCGAGAGGCGCTCTGTGAGCGCATCATCGACGGCATGCGGGCGACGGTCATCGATCCCCCGGCCGTTTCGGCGTACATTCGCTCGACGTATCCGGAGCTCTCGAGACGAACGCTCGCAAGCGGCAACATCACCGTCTGGCTTCACGACGACCTGCCGCCGTACGGCCTGTTGCTCTGTGACGACCGTGTCGGGATCTGTCTGTCCGAACCCGAGACGGGGGCTGTCGAGGCGCTGATCGACACCGAAGACGAGCGCGTTCGCACCTGGGGCGAGTGGACGTTCGAGGCGTATCGCCAGGCGGCCGAGCCGTTACGCGTGGAGCCCGAAGCCGAGGCCGAGTGAGGACTGATAGGCCTGTCGGACGAATTACCGGCGACCGCCCGTCCCGTGTGGGCGATCGGGAATAGGTGATTTTAGCGAGCCCGACGCCGGCGTACTGTCTCGACGCTCGACGAGCACAACCCGATCGATCACGCTATCGACTGTGTTATCCGATTCCGGGTGCCACGTAGGCGTCCGGTATCGGTTCCTCGAGTCCGCGGAGCGCCCAGTTCAGCCGAAGCGTGCCCTCGTCGGGAGTGAGAACGTCAACTTGCCCGAGTGGACCACCGGGGTCGAACGGAATCATGACGCGGTTGGCCCTCCCGGCGTTGGCTCGCACGTGCTCGATCACCGCGTCCCCGGCTTCGGGGTGGCCGGGTTTGAACCACGGAATCGCGAACGTCGGTCGGATCTCGCGATCGTCCGGGATGCTCGGCGGCAGTTCGTCGGCGTCCTCGAGTTCGGGCGGGAGGGACTCGACCACCGCCGACAGCAATTTATGTTGTTCGATGAGGTGTGCCCCGGCGACGTACTCCCCGTCCCTGGCCAGCATGTCACACCGGTGGACGTACTCGTCCTCGATGGGGGTCTCGAGCATGGCAGCCAGGCTATCCTCCTCGTAGGGAACGTACATCTCCGCATCGCGGTAGAACCTGTTTATTCCCTCGACGAAGGTCGACAGGTCCGACGCGTCTACCGTTTCGTACGCGAACCCCGATTCGGGTTCGGTTTCTCGAAGTGAGACGGAGTGGTTGCAGTACTCGTAGGGAAACCCGTCCGCCCACGAGCGCGCGACGGCCTTCGAGGGCTCGTTTCCGGACTGGATCGCCGCCGCGATGACCACGTCCGCACCCGCGGTCTCCTCGGCCGTTCGAATGCGGGCGGTCGCCAGTTCTTTCGCAATCCCGTTCCCGCGATATTCGTTGTCGACGACGAGGCCGGCCAGATATCCACGGGGGCGTATTTCCCCGCCGATTCGCGCCTCGCTCACTGCGACGAACCCAGCACCGACCGCCCGGCCGGTTGGCGTCTCCGCGAGCAAGCCGACGATATCGTCCGCTGGCACCAGTCTCGTGTACGTTTCGTACGGGTCGGTTTCGAACGTGGGTGCAAACTGCACGTCCCCACCGTCCGGGTTCGTTTCGAACAACCGCTTCAGCGTGTCCGCATCTCGAGGTGTGACCCGTCGAATGCGAATCTCATCGGTGTCGACAGCGTGTGACTCCCCCATACGTCGACCTGATTTCTAGGTATAATAAATGTAGTGACCGTAACGACGGGGGGTCGGTCTCTCGAGTCACCTGGAGGAGACGAGCGGGCGAACGCCGTGCGTTCACGAGCTACGTCTTCCTGAGCCGAGTACCGCGCAGTCGAACGGGCGAGACGGGATTCGAACCGTAGCCAGACGGTCGCTCACTCCGTTCGCGCTGCGCCTGGCAGGGTTCGAACCCCGCTGTGGCGCTCGCACGGCTCACTGTCGTTCGCCGGCGAGCGGGCGAGACGGGATTCGAACCCGCGATCAGAAGGTTAGGAACCTCCTGCCCTCTCCGCTAGGCCACTCGCCCCAAAAAACCTAGTTCGCTTCCGTTTCGGTTTCCGTCTCGGTCTCGGACTCCGAATCGGTCTCCGAGTCCTCCTCGGTCGTCACCGGCTCCGTGTCGACGAACTCGTCGTCGTCCGCGTCGTAGTTCCCCGTTTCACGCATCTCCTCGAGTTCCTTTTCCACCTTCTCCTGCCCCTTTTTGAACTCCCCCATGGCCTCTCCAGTCGACCGCGCCAGTTTGGGGATTTTGTTCGCCCCAAAGAGCAAAATGGCGATGAAGAGGATAATCAGGAGTTCCGGACCCCCGGGAACACCGGGGATGACAAGCGGTGCGATTTCGGCTTCCATCTCTGTGCGTGGATTATCCGCTGGCAATTATAACCTTTTTGGACCGGCAAGTGAAGTCACAGGAAGTCGAACGCACCGGTTTCAGCGACTGTATCGGCAGTATTCGGTTTCCAACCCCGACCCAGCCCCGTACAAGAGCGCTCAGTTGGTATGGCCGGTTAATTCCATCCTCGAGAGGCCGTCTGCGTTCCACGACGCTCAATTCGCCGTCGTCACTTCACACCCATCCTCGGTGATGATCAGGGTGTGTTCTTTCTGACTCACCAGATAGCCCTCGTCTTCTTTCAACACCGGATAGCCGTGGACCACGTTCTGTCGCTTCAATCGCCGCAACGCCATCTCCGGGCGATCCGTCTCGAGCCACCGCGTCGCAAACGGCAGCGTCCGGAACTCGCCCGTGATCTGCTCGAGGGCCTCCCGAGCCTGTCGATTCCGAACCGACGCCTCGCGCTCGAGGGAGAAGATCTCCTCGCTCGACCCCTCCGTGACCTTCCCCCCGCCGTCGGTCGCGAACGGCTCGATGGCGACGACGTCCCCGACCTCGAGGGTCACACCCTGGGACACCGCCCGGTTGGGGATGTTCGGCGTGGTGTGTTGTTCCCAGTGACCCAACCCGTGTCCGGTGAGATTGACGACGGGATTGAATCCGTAGCCGTCGATCACGTCCTCGATTTCCGCGCCGATCTCGCCAGTCTCGACACCCGGCTCGATCACGTCGATGGCGGCCTCGAGTGCCTGTTCGGAGGCCTCCGCGAGTTCGGGATTCCCCGAGAGGTCGACGGTGATCGCGGTGTCGGCGAGCCAGCCGTCGATGTGGACGCCGATGTCGAGGTTGATCATCTCCTCGCCGAACGTCGAGTCGTCGCCGATGGAGGGCGTCCGGTGGGCAGCCTCCTCGTCGATCGAGATGTTGACCGGGAACGCCGGTGTCCCGCCCAGTTCGCGGATTCGATCCTCCGCGTACTCGGCGATTTCGAGGTGACTGACGCCAACCTCGACGCGGTCGGCAGTCTCCTCGCGGACCTGCGCGAGGATTTCGCCGGCCTCCCGGTGGTTCTCGTACTGTTCGGACTCGAGGTTGACGGCAGTGTCGGCCATGGCGGAGTTTAGTGGGGTCGGTAAAAAGAGGTTGTGTCATCGGGATTGATCGCTCGACCGGGGGTCCGAGCCACACCACCCTCTCTCATGGGTGTGGTTGTCACTGTGAACCAGTGATGGGTCGTGAAACCAGTGACCAGTGATTGGTAATCCACGTCCTGGAGATCCGCGAGCAGGGACGACAGCAACCGAGTCAGTCGTCCCCTGCTGGCTGTGCTTGCAGGTGGGCGGCGATGTCCGCGGTCTCGTCGTAGAAGTGTTCGAGGTCGTAGTCCTGGGCCTGGATCATCGCGCTGTATCGAGGGGTGTAGCTCGCGAGGAAGGCGAGTTCGGCGAGCTCCGCATCGGTCGCCCCGTGCAGTTGGGCAGCCCCTTTGTGGAAGTGCCGGCAGAACTCACAGCCGATGGCGGCTGCGACGGCCAGCCCCACGAGTTCGCGGGTTTTCGGATCGATCGTCCCCTCGCCGAAGAGGAAGCGCTTCAGGTTTGGCCACTCGGTGACCAGGGACTCGTCGGGTAAGGCGTCGAGGTAGTCCGGGACCATCCCGAAGTGGTCTTCGATGTCCATGCGCGTCTCGTCGTACGGTTGTTGGTGTGTTGCCATTGGGCTCACCGCCGGTGACAAGCTACTACGCCAATGGTCAAAGTGGCGGCGAGTGCAATGACGCACGGTGTGCAATCGAACAGGGCGATTGCACGGTGTGCACGCGGTCAGCCAGTGACCAGTCAGCAGGGAGTCGATGGGATGATGCCCGCGAGGCGGTACTGGGCGAGTGGCTGTGCCGTTCGCACCCGACTCGTGCGAACACGAGTGTCCGCGAAGCGACCCACTCGAGGCGGCCGCCTGGGATCCCGCAGCTGGATCGGTGTTGGCACGTGTCGCTGTCCGTCGACCGGTACCCCTCGAGCCTCAACCACCTGACCTCGTGACAGCCACTCGAAACACACCGGACACCGAACCCTCTCAGAGGTCGTAGAGATCGGTGAACTTCTCGTCGACGTACTCGAGGAAGTACTCGGCCGTGAGTGGCTCCCCCGTGGCGACCTCGATCAATTCCTCGGTCGGGTAACGCTGGCCGTGGCGGTGGACGTGCTCGGTCATCCACTCGCGAAGCGGGTCGAACTCGCCCTCGCGGATGCGGGCGTCGACGTCAGCGAGGTCCTCGCGCATCGCCGCATCGAGCTGGGCGGCGAGCA
>LKND01000048.1 GCA_001564275.1 Natrialbaceae archaeon Tc-Br11_E2g14
ATACCCAGGGATGCGCTCGCCGACTTCGACCCGCTGGTCGACGCCGTTCCCGACACGTTTACCAGCCACGAGATCGCCGTTGAGGTAACTCGCGGCGGGGACGTGGAACTCGGTGGCGATATCTTTACAATCCCCGAGGGTAATCAGTCACTTCCGGAGTACGTCGCCATGTTCCTCATGGCGCGTGGTAGCGCGGAGAAGGACAAAGAATGAATCTCGACGAGTTGCGCACGGTCCAGAGCAAGGAGCGTCAGAAGGACAGCCTCCAGCACCTGCGCCCGTCGTTTTATCAGGAAGTCGGCGAGTACATTGCTGCCCTCGAGGCCGAACGCGAGCGCGTCGCCGACGCCGCTGAGGACCCCTTCTCCTCGCCGGAGGTGGGTCGCCTGACCGACGAGATCGAGACGGCCACGGACGTCGTCGAGGCGATCTACGAGCGACGAATGGGAAAACTGGTCAAGCAGGCGAGTCTCGCCGCGGCGGGGATGCCAGCCGACGACGAGGGGCTGACTGCAGAGGAAGCCGATCTGTTCGAGGACCTCGTCGAACGCATTCGGGACAACAAATCCCACGTGTTGGACGTCCTCGAGGGCGTCGAAGCGGAGCCTGTGGACTCAGTATCGGGCTCGTCGGCCACCGCGGCCGACCCAGGCCAACGGGGGTCCAAGGGCGAGCCTCTGGTGGAGACCGAACAGGACCCCAAGACAGCACCCGTGAGCGAGGAGAGGGAGCCGGTTGCAGAGGACGAGGGGGGCGTCACCGCTGCGGAGGCGATGGGCGGAGACCTCCCCGCCGACACCGGTAAGACGCCCCCGACTGCAGTGGAACAAGACGGCAGCGATGTCCCACCACCCCCGCCAGAGGACCCGCTGCCTGCGGACGATTCGACTGCGTCAACACCTGCAATCGACGGACCGTCCGAGCACCACGATCCGCAGGCCACGACCGACGGTCACGGTGGACACTCGTTGAGTGAGTCTCCACCCGACGCAGCTGCCGGATCCCAGGACGAGGGCGAGGTCGGGGACGACAAAACGTCGACCGTGGTTGATCGAATGACGGTCAAAATCACTCGTGATGTCGGTTCGATTCTCGGAATCGACGACCGCGAATACACCCTCGGGGCGGATGACGTGGTCACGCTCCCCGAAGAAAACGCCACCCCGCTCGTCGAACGGGAGGCGGCGGAACCGCTCGAGTGACCGACCCCCACTCGGTCCCTGGACGCTCCGTTCGGCGCGATTCGTTTGTATCCCGACCCGATACCGATAGCACTACGGGTACCGACACGAAAAATCGCACATGCTCGAGGTAGGCGACGACGCCCCCGATTTTACACTGATGAATCAACACGGCGAGACGGTGCGGTTGGCGGATTTTGCGGGCCAGCACCTGATCGTCTATTTTTATCCCCGTGCGAACACGGAGGGCTGTACGATCGAAGCCTGTGAGTTCCGGGACGCTCGACCAACCCTCGAGACCGAGAACGCGGCTGTGGTCGGGATTAGCGATGATCCAGTGGCGGACCTCGAACGTTTTGCCGAGGAGTACGAACTCCAGTTCGACCTGCTCTCGGACGAAGACGGCGAGGTGTCCACTGCCTACGACTCCTACGGTGAAAAGCAGATGTTCGGCAACACATTCGATGGTGTCTTTCGGAATACGTTCGTCGTCGGCCCCGATGGCACCATCGAGGCTGTCTTCGAGGGTGTCTCGCCGGAGGGCCACGCCGAGGACGTGTTGGCGACCCTCGAGTGAGAAACGGAAACCGATCGCTGTCGGTTGTATGTTGTCTGAGGAGGATTGTACAAAGCGGTTCAATTGGGGTCGTATGATTGTGAGTGCTGAGCCTCGAGCCCCCTCGATTTCGGAACGCTCACCAACTGTCTCAGCATACACGACCTAAAGCGCCGCGTTTCCCCGAGCGCTACCGCACTCGGCTTTTTCGTAGAGATTTTTGCAAGTGGCTTGGGCGAGCGAAATGAGCGAAAACCCGCGGCAAAACGGTCCTACTGGAAGGTTCGACCCAGCTGGTCCTCGCTCGTCTCGGGCTCGGCCGTCTGGAACTCCTCCTCGATCTCCTCGTAGCGCTCCCTCGTGTCGGGGGTCACGCTCGGGGGCACCTCCTCGAGGGCCTGCTCGAAGTGTTCGCGGCTGATTCGGACGTTCCCCACGGTATCGGGGATGTCCTCGGGATCGACGGTCGTGATGAACTCCCGGCTGGCTGCCATCGAGGCCTCTCGACAGACGGCCTCGATGTCCGCACCGACGTAGCCATCGGTCTCGCCCGCGAGCCACTCCAGGTCGATGGCCTCGGCGAGTGGCTTGTCACGGGTGTGGACTTCGAAGATCTTCCGGCGACCCTCTTCGTCCGGAACGGGCACGTGGATGTGCCGGTCGAGGCGACCCGGACGGAGCAGCGCCTTGTCGATGAGGTCGGGACGGTTGGTCGTCGCGATGACCACGACGTCCTCGAGTTCCTCGAGGCCGTCGAGTTCGGTCAGCAGCTGGGAGACGACCCGCTCGCCGACGCCGGAGTCCATCTGGCCGCCGCCACGCTCGGTCGCGATAGAGTCGATCTCGTCGAAGAAGATCACGGTCGGGGCGTTCGACCGTGCCTTCTCGAACACCTCACGAACACCCTTTTCGGACTCCCCGACGTACTTGTTGAGCAGTTCGGGGCCCTTGATCGAGATGAAGTTCGAGTTGGCCTCGTTGGCGACCGCCTTCGCGAGCAGGGTCTTCCCCGTGCCGGGCGGCCCGAACATGAGCACACCCTTGGCGGCCTCCATGTCCATGGCCTCGAAGACTTCGGGGTAGTCGAGTGGCCACTGGATCGTCTCTTGCAACCGATCTTTGGTGTCCGCGAGGCCACCCACGTCGTTCCAGTTGACGTCCGGTACCTCGACGAAGACCTCACGGAGCGCCGAGGGCGTGATGCCCTTCAGTGCCTCCTTGAAATCCCGCTCCGTGACCTGCAGTCGTTCGAGGACCTCGGCGTCGATCTCCTCTTGTTCGAGGTCGAGTTCGGGGCGGATGCGTCGCAGGGCGTTCATCGCGGCCTCCTTGGTGAGGCTCTCGAGGTCGGCGCCGACGAAGCCGTGGGTGTTCTCGGCGTACTGGTCGAGGTTCACGGAGTCGGACATGGGCATCCCGCGGGTGTGAACCTGCAGGATCTCGGTCCGACCGTCCTTGTCGGGGACGCCGATCTCGATCTCGCGATCGAAGCGACCGCCACGCCGGAGCGCGGGGTCGATGGCGTCGACGCGGTTGGTCGCGGCGATGACGGTCACGCGGCCGCGCTCCTCGAGGCCGTCCATGAGCGAGAGCAACTGGGCGACGACCCGCCGTTCGACGTCGCCACCAGCGTCCTCACGCTTGGCCGCGATCGAGTCGATCTCGTCGATGAAGACGATCGCGGGGGCGTTCTCCTCGGCCTCCTCGAAGACCTCCCGAAGCTGCTCTTCGCTCTCGCCGTAGTACTTCGACATGATCTCCGGCCCGGAGATGGTGTGGAAGTGGGCGTCGATCTCGTTGGCGACTGCTTTCGCCATGAGCGTCTTCCCCGTGCCCGGTGGGCCATGGAGCAGGACGCCCTTCGGTGGCTCGATCCCGAGTTGCTGGAACAGTTCGGGGTGGCGCATCGGGAGTTCGATCATCTCCCGAACCTGGTCGAGTTCGGAATCGAGGCCGCCGATGTCCTCGTAGGTGATGTTTGGGACGCCATCGCGGTCCGTTGTGCCCGTACCGCTGATCTGTTCGGCCGGCGTCTCGGCGATCTGGATCTCCGTCGAGTCGGTGATGACGACGGTACCACTCGGCGACGCTGAGGCGATCTTCAGCGGGACGGACTGGCCGGAGCTTGCCATCGGCCCAAACGAAAGCGAGAACGGCACCGTCTGGCCTTCCGTGACGGCCTGGCCGCTCAACTTATCGCGCACCAGGGGGCCGATATCCCCGCGGATGCGAAGGTTCTGCGGCAGGGCGACCGACACCCGCCTGGCTCTGGTGACGTCGGCCTTTTCGACGCTCACGCGGTCGTCGATGCCGACACCGGCTTCCTGACGAAGGCGGCCGTCGATCCGAACGACGCCTCGTCCCTCGTCCTCGGGATACCCCGGCCAGACGCGGGCAACGGCTCGCTCCTCTCCCGAACCCCGGATGAGGATGTAATCCCCGTTCTCGAGTTCGAGTTCGCGCATGGACGCGCGGTCGATTGCAGCGAGTCCACGGCCGGCGTCTTTTTGTTTGAGGGGTCTAACGGTGAGTTTCATCGGGTGTCCTCCATTTCGATGGTTAGCACGCCGTTTTTGATAAACGTGTGTGCATCAGTCGCGTCGGCGGGTACTTCCAGTTCGTGCTGGTCGTCGCCGACCACGACGAGCAGGGTCCCGTCGACGACCTCGGCCGACGCCTGTTCGAGCGTCCCACCGAAGTCTATCGCCAGTACCGTCGAGTCGTCGTACTCGTAGCGACGCACCAGTTGGTCGTCGTCACGGGCAAATTGAGTTGCATTCATCTGAACTTACTCGAGGTAAGGGATCTAACTATATAAATATATTGCCTATTGAGGATGCCGCTGTCTATCGAATAGACGAATAGCACTTGTATTGTGGTCCCACTCTCGAGACACGATGGCTGGATCGGGTCCACGACGCTGAGACTTATACCACGGGCCCTCGAGCATAACACATGGAAACCGTCGCCCACCACGACCGCGAGACGGCGTACGAGGTCGCCGACCGCGAGGCCGATGGGCCAACGATCTGTTTCGTGCACGGGAGCGGTGGCACACGGTCGGTCTGGAAATCACAACACCGAATCGCGAGCCACGCCCCCATCGTCACACTCGATCTTTCGGGACACGGGGAATCAGATGACGTCGAGGCCACACCGGGGTTCACCACGCTTTCGGCCTACGCCGACGACGTGATCGCCGTCGCGGAGACAACCGACGCCGACGTCCTCGTTGGCAACTCACTCGGTGGGGCGGTGGTGATGCACATCCTGCTCGAGCGACGGGAGGCCCTCGACGTCAGTGGGGCCGTCCTCACCGGAACGGGGGCGCGACTGGGGGTTCTCGAGGATCTCCGGTGGTGGCTCGAGCACGATTTCGATCGCGCGGTCGAGTTTCTGCACGAACCGGGCCGGCTGTTCCACGATCCGGACCCGCACATGCGGGCGGCGTCGATTGCTGCCATGCGGGAGTGTGGACAGGCCATCACCAACCGGGACTACCTGACCGCCCACGAATTCGACGTCCGCGACCAGCTCCACCGTATCGACGTGCCGACACTGGTCGTCTACGGCGAACACGACCGACTCACGCCACCATGGTTCCACGAGTATCTGGCCGATGAAATTTCGGACGCCAGGCTGGTCGACATCGAAGCGGCCGCCCACCTGAGCATGCTCGAGCGCCCGAAGCCGTTCAACGAAGCGCTGGTGTCGTTTCTGGAGTCGGTGTGACCGTCGCGACGCCGATACCCTCACGAACCCGATCGCAGTGTGACCCTGGTTGTGAGTCAGTAAATGTCCTCGAGGTCTGCCTCCTCGTAGCTGTGGGCTTCGGCGGGAAAGCTTCCGTCCTCGACGGCGCTCGCGTAGTCCGCTACGGCGGATTCCATCTCCGAGCGGACGTCACCGAACGCTCGAGAGAACGACGGGCTCCACTCGCTCAGGCCCACCGCGTCGTGGAAGACGAGCACCTGGCCGTCACAGTGTGGGCCGGCACCGATGCCGATCGTGGGGATGTCGATGGCCTCGGTCACACGCGCCGCGAGGTTCGAGGGGACGTGTTCGAGGACGAGCGAGAACGCGCCCGCCTCGTCGTGGGCCGTCGCCAACTCGAGAATCCTGTTCGCGGACTCCTCGTCGGTCCCCTGTCGTGGGAACCCGCCGTACTGGTTGACGTGCTGGGGTGTCAGCCCCAGGTGTGCCATGACCGGAATGCCCAGCTGGACCATCGTTTCGGTGAGTTCGACCGTGTGCGGTCCACACTCGAGTTTGACTGCCTCGGCCCCCTCCTGTTTGAGCATGCGACCGGCGTTCTCGAGACTCTCACGCTCGTCGACCCCGAACGAGAGAAACGGCATATCGGCGACGACCAGCGCCTCGTCGGTGGCGCTCGAGACGGCCCCGACGTGTCTGGCCATGTCGTCGACCGTGACCGGGAGCGTCGTCTCGTGACCGAGGGTCGTATTGCCGACGCTGTCACCGACGAGAATCACGTCGACGCCTGCGTCGTCCACGATGGCCGCTGTCGGGGCATCGTAGGCGGTGAGCATGGTGATCGGTTCCTCGCTCGTTCGAACGTCCCGCACCGTTGGCATACTGGCACAATTATCGGAGCAAGAATAAACGTCATCGTTTTCCGGCGAGTCGCGATCGACTCGAAAAACGGCGCGCTTATCAGGATTCCCGCGCGACCCACGAACGTGCCAGCACGCGTCGAGACGAGCGATCCCGATGGGATCGACTACGGGTGGGTGATGCAGGTCACCTTCGTCACGACGATACTCCTCGGCGCGCCAGTCGTCGCCGTCCTCTCGTTGCACGCCGATCTGCCGACGTGGGGGTCGCGGGCCGAGTTTGCAGTTCGAGTCGGTGCCGTCATCTGGATCCTGACGGCCCTCTCGGTCCTGACGTACGCAAAGCGAACCGAGAAACAGTGATCGTCGATCTGAGCGCCCCACCCTGGCTGAACCGCGGGTGATGTCTCACCGAGGGGTCCTCTCGTGGATCACCCGAGGACCGCGATGGCATTCGACCGATGTCTGTCAGTTACGCCCGCCATTCGGCCGCCCCAATACCGTTGCTCAGTCGACCCACTCGAAGGCAGTCCCAGCCCGTTCAGCCGTTTGCTCGTCTCGAGCACTGTCGCCGATGAAGACCGTCTTTGACGGGATGGCCCCCAACCGGTCGACCGTCTCGAGCAGGGGCTCCGGATGCGGCTTTCTGGTTCGAACCGTGTCTCGCCCGACGACGGCATCGACGCCCGATCGGATGTCGTGCGTTTCGAGGGCGATCTCGCAGGCAGCTTCGCAGTTGAGCGAGCAGACACCGACGGGCACGGGACGCCGCTCGAGTTCGTCGGCACGGGCCAGGCGTCTGGATGCTCTAGCCCCCGCCCGTTCGTGGTCGGCGATCGCAGCCTCGACCTTCGCTGCGAGTCCAACGCTGGCCGAGGCCTCGAGTAAGTCCCAAAGGTCACGTCCCGGCGGATCGATATTCGCCTCGGCGTACACCTCGAGAACGTCGGTGGCGACGGTCGCCCAGTCGACGTCCAGGGAGACCACGGTTCCATCGAGGTCGTAGACGACGGCTTCGTACGCTGTCATGGGTGAACGCAGGGGGCCTCGAGGCAAGAACGTTCTGTCGAGTGCGTCGGTCGGGGTCGTGGCACGCCTTCGAAAGGGGACGGGCTGTGGTGTGGGAACACCGTCAGGTGGGCTACTCGAGGAGGTGTCGGGCGATGATCTTCTTTTGAATTTCCGTGGTCCCCTCGTAGATCTCGGTGATCTTCGCGTCGCGGTAGAGCCGTTCGACTTCCCCCTCGGTCACGTAGCCGTAGCCGCCGTGAATCTGGACGCTCTCGTTGGTGACGAACATGGCGGCCTCGCTGGCGTTGTACTTGGCCATGCTGGCAGCCATCGCGGCGTCGGCGGCCCCCGCCGCGCGTTTGCGGGCAGCCTCGCGAGTCAGCAGGCGAGCGGCCTGAGTCCTGGTCGCCATCTCCGCAAGTTTGTGTCGGACAGCCTGGATATCACCGATGGGCGTATCGAACTGTTCGCGCTCCTGGCTGTAGGCGATGGCCTCCTCGAGTGCACACCGGGCGAGGCCGACCGACTGGGCGGCGATGGCGATCCGACCACCGGTGAGAATGTCGAACGCCGCCGACAGTCCCCGCCCTTCCGCTGTGAGTCGGTTCGCGGCCGGAATCCGCACGTCGTCGAAGTGCAGACTCGTGGTGTCGCTGGCCCGGAGCCCGAGTTTGTCCTCTTTCTCCCCGACGGTCAACCCGTCGGCGTCGGCCGGAACCAGGAACTGGGTGACTGTCGACGGATCGTCGCGATCGGTCTTCGCGAACAGGATGATCACGCCCGCTCGCTTGCCGTTGGTGATCCACTGCTTGTCGCCGTTGATCACGTACTCCTCGCCCTCGAGTCTGGCCTCGGTCGTCATCTCCGCGGGGTTCGAGCCGGCGTGGGGTTCCGAGAGGGCGAACGCCCCGACTGGCCGCCCCTCGGCCATCTTGGGGAGTAAGCGTTCTTTTTGAGCCTCGTCGGCGAATTTCGCGATGCACGACGTCGCCAGACAGTGCACCGACAGTGCCGTCGCGACCGCCAGCATGCCGTAGGCGACCTCCTCGTTGACGATTGCGGCGGTCACCGGATTGGCGTCGTAGCCGTCGTACGCGGCCGGGACCGTGAGACTCGTCAGATCGAGATCGGCCAGTCCGTCCCAGACGTCTTCGGGGAAGGATTGGGCTTCGTCGGCCTCGAGCGCCGTGGGTCGGATCTCGGCTTCCGCAAACTCCCTGACCACGTCTCGCACCGCCTCCTGTTCCGCCGTGAGTTCCATACCCCTGGATTGGCCTGTTCGGCAAAAAATGCCACCGGTTCGGGCCTCGAGTGCGTCGCCACGAAACGGCGATCGAACCCCGGACTCGAGCGGCGAGGGCTCCATACGGGACGAGGGGGCAGTTGCAACCGGGGGCGGAGCGACGGCCGCTCAGACGAACCCTCAACCCGACCGAACTGATTGCGATTGATAGAGCCGATCGAGCGTATCGACTGCCACCTTACAGCGCGGTACTCGCTTCTTCGCGGGGAAAATCCGACGTCCGCCGTTGATTTCCCTGACCTGACGACCGTGCTGGCTACAGCAACCCCAACGCCTCGAGGTCGGCCGCGAGCTGTGCCGCGTCGTCGTCGTCTTTGAGCCGCAGGGGGGTCCGAAGTGGGCCCGCATCGAAGTCGCGCAGCCGGAGCGCCGTCTTCACGCCTGACATGTACGCACCACCGCCCTTCAGGGCGTCCCGAACGGCATACACCTCCCCCTGTCGCTCCCGGGCGCGGTCCTCGTCGCCGGCGTCGTACGCCTCGTACAGGTCGACCACGAGTTCGGGGAAGACGTTGGCGACGGCACTCACCATCCCGGAACAGCCGATTTCGAGCCCGGTAAACAGCAGTGAATCCGAGCCGGCGAGGAAGGTCAACTCGGGGTGGGAATCGATCGATTGGGCGAGCCACGGAACGTCCTTGCTCGAGTCCTTGACGCCGGCGATGGCATCGATATCCGCGAGGGCGGCCAGCGTCGAGCGCGAGAGCCTGTTGCCTGTTTTGCTCGGGATGTGATAGATGTAGATCGGCAGGTCCGTCGCCCGGGCGACTCCTCGGTAGTGCCGGAGGGCGGCCTCGTGGTCGAGTGGGAAGTAGTAAGGGGTCACCACCACGATCCCATCTGCCCCAACGGATTCGGCGTGACGGGCGTGGTCGACCGTTTCACGGGTGCTCGGGGCCCCGACGCCGGCGATGACGGGGACGTCGCCGTTGATCTCCTCGACTACGGCCTCGGTGACACGCTTTCGCTCTTCCCCCGTGAGCAGGGGAAACTCCCCATTTGTGCCCAGGGGGAACACCGCGTGTGCCCCACGCTCGACGACGAAGCGTGCGTGAGCCGCCGTTGTCTCGTAATCGACCGACTCGTCGTCGTGGAAGGCGGTCACCGTCGGCGGGACCACGCCGTGAATCGAGAGTGGATCCTTGGACCCTGGGTCGTGATGTGCCATACCCGAAACTCGCACATGGAAGGGTATAAATGACCGCGTTGGCGGCATGTTTCCAGACCCCCCGAGCCGATCGGGAAGCCCTGGGACGTTGGTCGTCATCTTCGGTTGTGCCACCGTTGTGTCGACGATTGGTGACCCCCTCCAGGCAACCATCGGGTCGAGAGGATAGGAAACTGTATCAGCGATCCCGCACCCGCACGAACCCGTCCTCGAACACCACCCGGTTGGGCACGACGTACTCCTCGGAATCGGCTTCGATCTTCGTCACGAAGAGGTCGACCTCCTGGACGATGCCCGAGCGATCACCGATCTGGATTTCGTCGCCGATGCCATACGGTTGGTTGAGCAGGAGGTAGATTCCGACCGCACTCGAGATGAGAAAGTCCTTGAACGCGAACGCACCGACGAGAACGAGCCCCAGTGCGTAGACCGAGAGCAGGATCAAAAGCGGCACCACGTAGATACCCACCTGGGCCAGCGCGATGAGAAACGCCACGTAGAGCACGGAGTACTTGACGATACGCGGGATAATCGATACCGACGGGACCTTCACGCCCCGGAGGGACTCACTCGTCGCGAGTTCCGCTTTGTCGGCGGCGACGAAGCCGATGAGAATCACGAGCACGGCGACGAACAGCTGGGGGACGAACGTGACGACTGTTTCCCAGTACGCCTCCGCGGGGAACAACTGGGCGATGTGAATCGCCGTCAGAATCGCGATTCCGTAGATGAACCACGAACTGAGTCGAGCGACGATCTTGACCGTCGAGGTACCAAGCGACTGCGCCGACCGCTCGAAGGGGGTTCCTTCGACGGCATCGCCGACCCCGGCTGCACGGAGGAGCTCCTCGTTGATCCGCCCGACGATGAATCCGACGATCAAGCCGAGGACCAACACGGCCAGCGCCACGACCACCGGCTCGTCGACGAACGTCTCGAGGACCATCTCAGTACTCCTCCGGGTCGACCTCCAGAATTATCTCGCCGGCCTTGAACGCCCGAACCAGGCCATCGCTCTCGGAGAGCACGATCGCGATTGCGGTCGTATCGCGGGTGATCGCCCCGCCAGCCATGTGCCGTGCCCCAAGCCCCTTCGGAATGTCGACCCCCTCCGCGGAGGGCTCCAGATATCGATACGCAGAGACCAACTTCCCCGAATCAGAGATGATGAACGCCCCGTCGAGGCGCGAAAACTCCTTGAGCATCACGTTCACGATGGGATCGCCGACGTGGACGTGGGACTTCTCGAACGGGTTGTACGAGAGCGGTCGGGATTTGTTCATCACCTTGCCGGCGTCGCCGACGATGAACAGTGCACCCACTGGTTTGCCCTTCTGTCCCTTCTTGCCCAGTTCGATTGCCAACTCCAGTACGGATTTAATTACGTCCGGGTCAGCCCGGGACTTCGCGAACAGATTGTAGATGCCAGTCTGACTGTCGCCATCGGCCCGAACCCGCGAGACGGTGTCGATATCGTCCCCGAAGACGGCCGTTGCACACGCGAGGTCGTCGCCGTCCTCGATGACCCCCTGCTCGAGGCCGCCCTCGAGGCCGAACCGGATGCGTTCGGCAACGTTCTGGAATTCGATGGGGAGTTCGACGAACGTCTCCGCTCCAACCGTGTTTTCGGTCCCGACGACGACGAGCTCGAGATCCTCCATGTTCGCGAGACGCTCGTAGTACGAGCCACTTGGCGAGAAGAGCACCACCACCTCGACGTCCGAAAGGATGTCCCCGAACACGTCGTCTACGTCGACCATTGTCTATACAGGCAGTTCCCGCTCGAATAAACGTTGTGGAGTGTCTGACGCACGTCTGTCGTTTGTCGGGTACTCACAGCTCTATGTAACCGGACTGCCCTTCGAGTCGGCCGATATCGAAATGTATATTGGTAGTTATTTAACTTTCGGAAACATGTCCCCGAAAACACCCCTCCGTCGCCCGTACGAGTATTTTGAGGATAAACTCCACCCGTTCGCGTCGGGTGTGTTCGTCTTCCTCGGACATCTCCTCGTCGATCTGGTGAGTTTTGGCCTCATTTTTTGGCTGTTTCTCTCACAGATAGAAAACGCCCCCGCGAGTTTCACCAACGCACTCGGTGAATTGCTGTTCGGCTTTCTGATCATGTCCGTGATCATCTACGTGCTCGCGTGGCTCATTGTCGGCGCCATCATGCACCTCTTGAGCGGAGGTGAGGGGAATTACACTGACGCACTTGGCGTTGCGGGATGGGCCTACGCCCCAGAAATTATCACGGCACCGGTCTCGATGGTCATCGCCTGGCGCTACGTCCAAGGTCTTGACCTCGACTGGGAGAACCAGGCCCAGTTTCGGGCCGAGATTGAGGCGATCGAATCGGCCAGTCACGATCCACTCGCCGTCCTCATCGTGTTCGTGGTGGTCCTCTGGAGCGTCTACATCCTCGCGAAGGGGACGGCGGCAACCCACGAGGTGCCGGTGAGCAAGACGGTGCTCCCAGCCGTTCTCGTTGGCGTCGGATCCCTCGCACTGACCATCCTGGGGATGGCCTGATCCATTTCGGGTAGGGTCAGGCCGACGGTGACCCTTCTCGAGTACGCTCGAGTGCGGATATCTGCGTTGTCGTCAGTAGCGACACCATGCCTGATACGGTCCATTGTAGTTCTTTACCGGCGATTGCGGGGGCCGGGGTGGCGATCGCCGGTAAAACGCTACAATGATCCGTATGAGTGGCGCAAAGTGCCTTGCAGGCCAACCCAGGAACGCCGCCACTCTACACACGAGGTACCGCTGCCCGCCTCACAGCCCGGCATTATAAAACGAACGTGGCTGGCAAGGGATCCGATCGCGTCGGAACAGCGTTTTCCAAAGCTATCACCGATCGCTACCTCATCCGCCCTGCAGCGTTTCCCCGTCGATTACCCGGCCGACGAACAGCGGCGTCTCCGTCGGCCGGTCCCGAATATAAAAGAGGAAGGGGCGATCGACGACCATCTCCGCGTGGTCCGACGGTCCGTCCTCGACCATGTCCACTGCCGTCGCCGCCGCGGCCTCGGTCCCGAGTTCGTCGACCTCGACGACCGCTTCGTGGATGATGTCGTCGATAGAGAGGTCCGCACCACCAGTCATGCCGGAGAAATCCGCTCTCGAGTCGAACGGCTTCTTCATACCGAGATCCGACATCGGCTCGAGGAGACTGAACTCGCTATCGATCTCGAATTTCGGCATCGTCAGATCGACCTCCGGGACGGACGTTTCCGCGAGCATCGTCGCCAACCGGTCGGTCGAAAACGCAGCCTCGAACTCCTCGAACGTCCCCGCTGCCGGAAGCACGATCACCATACTCGAGTCGTCGTTAGCGTAGGGGAGTTCGACGAGCTGGTGCCCGTCGATTTCGGCGTAGGGGACCTCGATCGACTGCGTCATCAACTGTACCTCGTGTTCCTCGCCATCGAGCGCCGTGAACGTCCCCGATTGGGTGTGGCGCTCGTTGAAGGGGTACTTCCACATCGCGTGGAAGTAGATCGCATTGGTCAGCACGAGCCGCGTATTCGTCGTGATCATCGTCTCCTCTAACAGTTCCTCGATCAGATCTTCGGTCTCTTCGGCGACCCACTCGTTTATTTCCTCACGGGCTCCCTCGGGATCACCGGCGTAGTCGACGACACGCAACCCGGCCTCGTAGGACGCCTCGAGTACGTCGAGAAACCCTTCCTCGAAATCGAGTCCTTCTTGCCCCCAGAGTGCGTTCGCCGTGTTGAGTTCGAACGCCGGTCCTGCATCCGCATCGTCGGCCGTCTCCTCGACGTCCTGGCCGTCTTCGTTGCGTCTGTCGAACTCGCCCTCGAGGGCCCCAAACGCCGGGTGGAGCGCTTCGTCCTCGAGGTCGTAGTGCAGCGCCTGCGCCATCTCGTCGGCCGTCTCGCCTCGGGCGCCCGCATAGGTCATTGCCAGCGCAACTGAGACGCTGTACGGCGAGTAAAAGATGTTTTCCTCAGGCCGTTTCGATCGGAGTTCGTCCAGCAAGTTCAGAGCGAACGTGACATTCCCCCGTGCCTGCGTCGCCAGCCGATCGTCGTCGATGTCGGGGTCGGTGACGGGATCGAGCTGGGGGAACTCGGGGGTTGCGTACTCTTCGAAACCGCCACCAGACTCGTCGTCGGTCGCTCCTTGGGAGTCATCGGTATCGGTCTCTCCGCTTCCCGCATCCGTTTCCGACGAGTCGTCGCCACTCTCAGTCCCCATACAGCCCGCAGCGCCGGCGAGGAACGCCCCTGTCAGGGCGAGTAGTTGTCGGCGATCCGTGGTTGGACCGTCAGGGTGGGGGACCTTCGACATACAGGGGCGTCTTTCGGTGTCGATAAATGCTTTCCCCAAACTGAGATGTTCGTTTGGCCAACTGGCCACCAGCTGTGCGGTCTCGTGTCACGTGAGCCGTGTCCCGTCGCCACCGAATCGTCTCTGGTCTATCCCTCGAGCGCTTTCGATGGCATCGAGCAGTCAATCCCGCTCGTCCAGCGCTGCATCGGTTGCCTTTGACGCCGAACGATCGTCGTCCCTTCTTTGCTCACCTGTTGATACGGCCTGCGAGACAGGATTCGAACCACGGTCGCGGCGAAGCCGCTCCCTGATTCGAATCCAGCCGTCGCGCATACCCACCGCTCACGGGTGTTCGCGGGGGTATGCGCGGGACAGGATTCGAACCTGCGGACTCCTACGAGACAGCGTCCTAAGCGCTGCGCCGTTACCACTTGGCTACCCGCGCTCGATACGTGGATAGCGAATAACCGGGCAAGAAGGTGTCGATGTCCCGCCTTTCTCGACTGCACTCACTGCGTCACCGGCTCCTCGGGCGACCAATCCGGTGGCACGATGAAGGTAACGTGTTCGGCATCACGCAACTGGTGGAGTTCGGCCGCCTGCTCCGCCAGCGCACGGTCTCGGTACGGCATCTCGAGCCCGCAACCGGTACAGACGAGTTTACAGGTTGGTTCGTTCATGACGGCCGCCACCCAGGCGCGCTACTGGCTATGGCAGGGGTCGCTATTAGTAAGCGTGACCTATCCGAACGGGCCTGAAACACCCGACCTGACGCGCTTTCGTAGTATCGGCTTGGATCGCGTAGCACTCCATTGCGGTGACGGTCAGTGCACGCTGACGGTCAATTCGGGCCACACTGTCGACGCTGTGGCCCTCGAGTTTATGACCGCCCACGTGCATACCGTAACTATGTACAACGCCCGGGCTCGCATCGACCACGCGACCTGGCTCGAGGACCTCGAGCGGATCGCCGATCGCCTCGAACTGAGTGCGGATGCGCGGACGACTGCAACGGACCTCTTTCTTGCCAACGTTCCCGACAAGGACCGATCGAAACCCGCCGTCCTGGCGGCGAGTATCTACGCGGGCTCCCTCGTCGCCGGTGACGGGCGAACCCAATGTGCGGTGGCCGAGGCAGCCGACGTCTCGAGGCTGTCGATCCAGCAGCGGTGGAAGTCGATCCTCGCCGACGCGGGACTCGACCCCCCTCGATGGTGAGTGCTGTCGCCCCCGACTGCCCGACCGACGACGAACTCGAGGTGGGCCTGGCGGGATGTGATAGGCCCGATTCCCGTCGCGGTAAGACGAGACGACCCCACCGATTGGGGATGCTACGAACGAGAGATGGGACGTAAGGTGGCGCTACGCTGTTGAAACAAATCGATCGCCAGGACGCTTTCGATCTCGAGACACACGTGGGGCAAAGAGCGTCTTTGCGGTCGAATTGTCCTCGCCGTCGTTGGCGATCACTCGATGCGTGACCGAGTTATCCGAAGAGTTGGCGACCTCGAGTGTCGCCTATTCCTCCGTCGTCTCCTCGGACGACGAGAGCCGCTTGGCAGCGTAGGCGGCTCCGCCGGCGACCCCGGCGGCTCCGGCCGCGGCACCGAATCCGGGCGAGCCGTCGTCGGGGTCGTCAGTGGGCTCGTCGTCTTCGTCAATCGGTTCCTCGTCGTCTTCGTCCTCGTCCGTGTCAGGATCGTCGTCGGGGTCGTCGTCTGGATCGTCGTCTTCGCCCTCCTCATCAGCCGGCGCTTCCGCCTCCGGCAGGTCGACGTCGCCAAGCGCCACGAACGGCAATTCGACGAGGCTCTCCTCGTCGTACTGCGAGAGGATCTCGATCCGATCGACTCCCTCCGGGGTGACCATGTCCATCACGGCCGGATCGTTCGTTCCGGTTCCGCCGCCGATGGCGTACTCGCCGGCTTCCTCGGCGATACCCCGCACGTCGCCGTCACCGAAGCCGTCGAACGGTGCGACGAACGCTGCCATCCCCAGGCCACCGTCGGCATCCTCGTCCCAGCCGATGGCATCGGCGGGCACCCGGATCGAAACGGTCGAGTCCTCGGCGTCTGTCTCGACACTCGAGGAGACGGTGCCACCGTCGGCGTCCTCGACTGCCTCCGTGGTCTCGCCATTGACGACGACCCGGTAGTTGTACGGGGAGGCCGTCGTGGCGTTGATGCCGGCTCGAGCCTCGGCCGTCTCCGGATCGTCGGTATCCGGATCGTAGAGATAGACCTGGAAGAACTGGTGTGAGAACGGCCGTGGCAGCGCCCAGGGATTCTCGATCGGTTCCGCCATGGTGAACTCGAACTGGACGAGATCCCGGGAGGCCGAGACGGCCACCTCGTCGATGTCCCAGGCACCCTCGTAGAAGTCGTCACTCGTCGGGTACTCGTAGGTGCCAGGCCCGTACGGTTCGCCCGTCGGCACGTCGAAGCGGTGGAACTCCTCGAGGTCCGTCGCAAGCGGGACGTATGGGATCGTCGCGAGCGTCCCCTCGCTGTAGGCCAGGACCTGGAACTGCTCCTGATCGCCCGGCGTCGTGACGTTGATGACGTTCGAGGCGTACTCGTTCTGTGCGCCGCCGAAGGTCTCCTCGGTTCGGTCGTCTTCGACCGGGCGGACGTTCCCCTCGCTGTCGGGATCGTACCCCATCATCAGCACCGCGATGTCGAGGGTCTCGAGTGCGCTCTCGAGGGACTCCTTGGGGAATTCGGCCAGAATGGTGTCGTCCGCGGGGTTCGCGGCCACCTTCCCATCCGCCAGGTGGTCGCCGTCGGCTGACTCGACCCGAGTGCCCTGTTCGCCATCGACGATCACGCGGTACTGGTACTCGGTTTCGAAGGTCGCATTGACACCCTCGCGGGCCGCCGTCGTCCCAGAACTCGAGCCGTCGGAGAAATATGCCTGGATGTGTTGTTCGGAGAACCCGCCGTCGTAGCCGGCGTGGTTCACGAGGTCACCGTCGATCTCGACGCGCAACTGATAGGCGTCACCACCGTCGTGGAGCGTGACGCTCGTCATGTCGAAGATACCGGGGGTAAATCGGTCGTCGGTTGGATAGGTGACGGCTCCGTTGCCGTCGTCGTCGCCGGCACTGATGGTCAGGTTGGCGATCCGATCACCCGAGGCGAAGAAGGACGGCGTCTCGAGGATCGCCACCTCGTCGACGGTGACGCGACGACGCTGGTCGTCGGCCGTCTCGGTCACGTCCTCGCCGGTGTGCAGGTCCGTTCCCTCGACATCCGCTCGAAGGACGACGGTCGCTGGGCCGTCGTCGAAGTTGATGACGACGACGACACGGTCGGGCCCCTCGAGGCCCTCGACGTGACTGCCGTCGCGGCCGAAGACCAGGACCCGGTCGTCTGTTTCGTACCACTCGCCCACGAGTGCAGCGTCGTTCTTCAGGACGTCCATCTCGTGGTAGGTCTCGAGTACCGAACGGTAGAACTCCAGGTGGTCCTCGTCGTACTCGTCCCAGTTCATGAACGCTCGCTGGCGGCCGCCGGGGCGAACGTCGGCACCGGTGTCGATGGCGCCGTCCTGGATACCGCGGTTGTCCTCCTCACCGAGGTGGCGACCCTCCCCGTACCGACTGATCTGGCGCTCCTGCCCGTAGTACACGAAGGGGACCCCTGGCAGGGTGACGCCGGCGGCCCAGCAGGCGCGCTGGACGGCGGCGGCCGCGTCCCACTCCTCGTCGGTGATCTCGTCGTGGTTCGGATCGTCCAGGTCGACAGCGGTCTGGTTGATGAGGCGGACCTCGTCGTGGTTCTCGATGGCGTTGAGCAACAGCGAGTAGTCCGGAAACCCGTCTTCCTGTCGGGCCCGAACGTCGTCGTAGAGGTTTGTGGGGGAGGCAAGCTCGTCGGCGACGTCGTGGGTCGTCGTCGTGAACCCGTCGGTGTCGAAGTGCATGTCGAACTCGTTCTCGGAGAACGTGCGGTCCTTCGGGATTGCCTCGTCGAGCATCAGGAACTCGCTGTTGTTGTCGCGGACAACGTCGCGAATGTCCTTCCAGATGCTATGTGGTGCTCCCCAGGCGATGTCACAGCGGAAGCCGTCCACCCCCACCTCCCCGGACCAGAACTCCGCAATTGCGAGGAAGTGCTCCCGGACGGCAACGTTGTCGAAGTTCCAGGCGGGCATCGATGGCAAATCCCAGAAACCCGACGCACGCGGTGCCGGCTCGAAGCGATCCTCGCCGTGGAAATCCTCGGCCTCGAACCGATCCCACCAGTCGAAGTACTTCGAGTCTTCGTCCCACTCCTGGACGGGTGGGTACTCCCAGTCCTCGGCGGGTGGTTGGTCGTCCTGATCGGCGATGGTGTCCTGGAAGTACGGGTGGCCACGCCCCGCGTGGTTGATGACGAGGTCGAAGACGACCTTGATGTCGTGGTCGTGGCACTCGTCGACGAACGCCTGGTAGGACTCGAGAGGGTCCATGCCGTCGATGGCGAGATCCTCGGCGATACCGAAGTAGTCGTTCGTGTCGTAGCCGTGTGGCCCACCGCCGGGCAACTCGTCCTCGTCGAAGCCAGAGAGGTTGTTGTTCCCGAACAGTTTGTCGACGCTCTCGGCCGGGACGACGGGCGTCAGCCAGACGGCGTCGACGCCGAGGTCGTCGAGATACTCGACGCCGTCGACGAGGTCCGCGAACGTCGTCTCGCCGCGTTCGCCGGCCCACGAACGGGGGAAGATCTGGTACATGACGCCGTCTTCCATCCACTCGGGGGCCCGGTTGGGCAGGTACACGTCGCCCTCGGGCTCGAGTTCGATCGTGTCCAGCACGCTGTGCTCGGTCCCGTCGTATGCCACCGCGTGGACGCGGGCAGACTCGCCCTGGAGGTCGTCGACATCGACTCGCCCGGTCAGGGCGTCCACCGCGATATCGTCGGTCTCGAGCGTGTCACGGTCGTCGGCCAGAAAAACGATCTCGAGGTCGTCGCGCGTGGCCTGACTGCCGGGTGCAAGCTGAGCGTTGCTCTCGATGACGAACTCGCCGTTTTCGTACTCGCCCTCGAGCTCGATCCGCGGGGGCCCGGCACTCGGCCCGCTCTCCGGGAACGCGTAGACGGTGAGTTCGTGGCTGTCCCCCGCCGGGTCCTCGAGAGCAAGTACGTAGTGGCCCGGTTCGTCGGCCTCGAATTCGGCCACGTTGTCCCGACCCTCGTTGTATCGGGGTTCGTCCTCGAGCAGCGAGGACTGGTAGGTGATTTCGGCGTCGCTGCCGTCGGGCGCGTCGGCGACCGACCAGGTGAAGTCCTCGGTGTCGTAGTTCTCGGGGTTAGCCGTTGCCTCGGGAACGCTTGGGGCGAGGTTGTCCCGCCCGCCGATGAGCTCTTCGCTGACCCACGCGGAGTTCCAGAGTTTCTCGCCGACCTCGACGAAGAGGGGGTGACCTGGGTGATACGAGTCGATGCCACTCGCGGTCAGGGCTGTCGGTGCGTAATCCTCGGTTGCACTCGAGATGCCCGTCCAGAGCCCGATCGCGCCGAGACCCGCCAATCCGCCGAGGACGGTTCGCCTGTTCACGCCACTCGCGTCAGATGTGTGTTCGCTCATTGTCTGGGTGGCCATCCGTCGACCGGTGGGAGGCACGTGGTGGGCAACCGCGGGTGTGCAAACTGGATCTGTGTCCCGTGTCACCGACTCGAACGGATGGGTATAGGTAAGGTGTAATTATTCATCACACTTAGCAGTAACTATCTCGGCCGTGTCGCGCCCCGGCCAGTCGTTGTTGATCGACGAACGCCACCCCATCGCTGGTTGCGACCAGTGCCTGAATACGGATGGTCCAGTGCGTCGACAACCGCAAACACGGCTCCTTCGACCCCCCGAGGCCCCCAAACCGAACCCGCGCCTTGGGGATTGAACATCCCGGAACGCACCAGAGATCCGCGAGCGGACCGGTGGCCACGCGAAGGGGCTCGTATTATAACAATTAGACCAATTTAGACACCCTTACAGCGAGCCGTGGTATCGTGAGGGTGTGTGCAATGACGGACAGTGGCTACTATACTCACTACAGGTCATCGCCGTAACAGCGCGAAATCCACGGCCTTACCCGTGGGCTAGCTTCCATCGTAAATTCCAGCGGGCGGCATGTAACGCGCGTCAGGAACGCATGAGAGTTTCCGGGACCTATATAAATGGATTATATAATTAAGCTCGAGATCAATGGAGGTACGGGTCGTTTATTCTTTCATATGACAGAGCGAAACAACGCCGACGAGCGAGACAGCTCAACTGAAGTAAAATTCTACCTCCCGGCCGGAGTCAACCCACGATTCGATCTACGTCGGTTCAAGCGTATCTGGGCAAGGCTGTCGAATTATCGTCGATAAAACCTCGGTGAACAACCCCGACCGCAAGGGTCGGGGCTTCTTTGTAATTCCCATAGAGTCACGAAGGAAGGCTTCAATACAGTCTATTGCAGGGAGTTACGCGACGTATCGATTGGAACGGTCGGCCGGTCAGATACGGTCGGTCTGTCGAATAGCCAACACTATCTCCGTATTTAGACGACCGACTCAGTTAAGCCACCTCACGGCCGCCACTACGACACCGATGGCAACATTGTTATGGCACTTTTCACTACCCTCCCGAAGAACCTACATTGGAAGATACGCCACAGTAAAACGACTAGTGGATCATGACCGATATTAAAGCGGTCGTGCGAGCCAATCATCCCGAGATCGTGCTCACACAGACAGTCGCTTACGACCGAAGTTCGAAAGTCAAGTCGGTATCAGAGGCAGGCACTGACCCTACCTCGGGGAAGTTTTTCTATCACATCGAGTCATCCAATTTCTCCCAGTTCGAAGACGGATTACGGAACGATAGCACCATCGATACATTTGAGCAAGTCATCGAAACGAGAGCGGAGAAGGCGATCTATAGTTTCGAGTATACAGACGAAGCGAAGGTCCTCTCTCCAGTAATTTCGGCCGCAAACGGTGTCATCCTCGACATGGAAAACGACGGAAGTGATTGGATACTGACGGTATGGATTCCTGAGCGAACGGATCTCTCCCATCTCTGGAACTATGCACGACGAAACGATATTGATATCGAGTTACTGCGTGTGAACGAATACGCGAGTTTGGGGAATACGGACGCAGGATTGACCGATAACCAACGAGACGCACTCCTCGTCGCACTCGAAAGCGGGTATTTCGAAGAACCACGGAACGCAACGCTCAGCGAGGTTGCCGCTGATTTGGATATCTCTCAACCTGCAGCCAGTGGTCTCCTTCGGCGTGGACTCAAGCGACTCGTCGTATCGTCGCTATTGGATGGCAGTGATACGCCGGATTGATCAGCGGCTACTCGGTGTAGTGGCGACGAGGAACCCTGATGGTGCGAGTTCTGGCTCCGTCAGCGTGACTGGATGCGTGGTGAACGAGACGCGCTCGTCTTTCATCTCGATTCCACAACCTCTCACTGACTCTGCGTTTGCAGTGAACCATCGTCACTTGTACACACCTTCGAGAAACCGTGGCTCGGAACCATTTTTCCGGCTCTGGGCCCCCTCCCTTCGAGGGCGCGCAAATCGGTTCAGTTGTGAGGATGGTGATACAGCAACCCCGGCCCCGCTCGGTGTCTCGAAAACAGACCCAGGCCCTCTGGTCGCCGGTTCCGAAATCGGTGCTACTCCGACCGCGTCGCCTGTCGACCCTCGCGGTCGGGCGTCAGATTGCCGTGTTCGTCGATTTCGCCGTTGACGATTCGGGTGCTCGAGATGATCTCGCCGTCTTCGGCCTCGAGGTGGGGGACGATCACTATTTCGAGGGGGTCGTGACCGCGTTCGTGCCGAATCTCGTTGATTCGTTTTCCACCCTCCACCGTCTCCGGTGAGACGATGAGACAGTCGAACTGAGGTTCGGTGGCGATCCCAGTCGGCTCGGTCAGCGTTCGTACCTCGAACGTCCGATCGTACGCCTCGGCAAGGGGCTCGAGTTCCGCCTCGAGGTCGCGCTTTCGTTCGTCATAGGATCGAACGTATCGGTCGACGTGTCTCGTCTTCGGCGCGAGCTCGTCGCCCGTCAATCCCACCGTCACGTCTCCGAGTTCGAACGCCCGTTCGAAGAGCCGTCGGTGACCGTCGTGAACGGGGTCGAAGGTCCCACCGAGCGCCACGTCCATACCCGCACGAACTCGAGGCGACCGTATAAAAGAGTCGAATCCAGGATCGGGAGCAGTCGGCGCGATGATTCGGAGCGGATAGGGATGGGATTTCGACAGTCGTCGAACATCCCCTTCGCATCGTTTTTAGTGTTGCCCGTCCCTCCACACGGTATGAGCCTCGACGACGACGCCCTGGAGTACCACCGCATCGATCCACCCGGGAAAGTCGAGATTTCGACGACGAAACCGACGAACACCCAGCGTGACCTCTCGCTCGCGTACTCGCCTGGCGTTGCCGCCCCCTGTATGGCAATCCACGAGGAGGAACGTGACGCGTACACCTACACGGCGAAGGGCAATCTCGTGGGCGTGATCTCGAACGGCTCGGCCGTTCTTGGCCTGGGCGACATCGGGGCGCAGGCCTCGAAGCCAGTCATGGAGGGGAAGGGCGTCCTGTTCAAGCGCTTTGCCGATATCGACGTCTTCGACCTGGAACTCGACGAGAACGACCCCGACCAGTTCATCGAGGCCGTCGCGTCGATGGAGCCCACCTTCGGCGGCATCAATCTGGAGGATATCAAGGCCCCTGACTGCTTCGTCATCGAGGAACGCCTCAGTGAGCGGATGGATATCCCCGTCTTCCACGACGATCAGCACGGGACGGCAATCATCTCGGGAGCGGCCCTCGTCAACGCCGCCGAAATCGCTGGAAAATCCCTCGAGGACCTCGAGATCGTCTTCTCCGGTGCCGGTGCGAGTGCGCTCGCTACGGCTCGGTTTTACGTCTCCCTCGGGGCCCGAAAGGAGAATATCCAGATGTGTGATTCCTCCGGGATCATCACGGAGACACGGGCTGCCGCCGGTGACGTCAACGAGTACAAACGGGAGTTCGCCCGTGACGTGCCCGAAGGCGATCTCGCGGACGCGCTCGAGGGCGCCGACGTGTTCGTCGGGCTCTCAGTCGGGGGCATCGTTTCCCAAGAAATGGTTCGGTCGATGGCCGACAACCCGATCATTTTCGCCATGGCTAACCCCGACCCGGAAATCGGGTACGACGAGGCCAAGGCGGCTCGAGACGACGACGTGATCATGGCCACGGGTCGATCGGATTTCCCCAACCAGGTCAACAACGTCCTCGGATTCCCCTTCCTCTTCCGTGGGGCCCTCGACGTCCGCGCGACCGACATCAACGAAGACATGAAGGTGGCCGCCGCCCGAGCGCTCGCGGACCTCGCCAGACAGGACGTCCCCGACGCCGTGGTCAAGGCCTACGGTGACGAACCCCTCCAGTTCGGGCCGGACTACATCATCCCCAAACCGGTCGACCCGCGCGTGCTGTTCCAGGTCGTGCCCGCCGTCGCCGAGGCCGCCATGGAGTCCGGAGCGGCCCGCACAACGATCGACCTCGACACGTACGAGGCCCAGCTCGAGGCCCGACTCGGAAAGTCCCGCGAGATGATGCGCGTCGTGCTGAACAAGGCAAAGAGCGAGCCAAAGCGTGTCGCCCTCGCGGAGGGTGAAGACGAGAAGATGATTCGAGCGGCGTATCAAATTCAGGAACAGGGCATTGCCGAGCCGATCCTGATCGGCGACGAGGAGAAGATCGTTGGGACGGCTACCAAACTGGGACTCGATTTCACGCCGGTCGTCGCCGACCCCACTGCGGGATCGTACGAGTCGTACGCGGATCGATTGTACGAACTCCGACAGCGCAAAGGTATCACCCGTTCGGAGGCCAGCGATTTAATTCACCGCGACACCAACTACTTCGGCAGCGTCATGGTCGAGAAGGGTGACGCCGACGCGCTCCTGACTGGGTTGACCCACCACTACCCTTCGGCGCTGAAGCCACCGCTACAGGTGATCGGCACGGCCGACGACGTCGAGTACGCTGCCGGGGTCTATCTCCTGACGTTCAAGAACCGGATCGTCTTCTGTGCGGACGCGACGGTCAACCAGGCTCCCGACGAGGAGGTCCTCGCCGAGGTCACCAAACAGACCGGCAAACTCGCTCGCCGGTTCAACGTGGAGCCGCGGGCGGCCCTGCTGTCGTACTCGAACTTCGGCAGCGTCGACAACGAGGGTACCAGAAAGCCCCGTCGAGCGGCCAGTATGCTCCAGGCGGACCCGGAGGTGGACTTCCCGGTCGACGGCGAGATGCAGGCCGACACGGCCGTCGTCGAGGATATCCTCCAGGGCACCTACGAGTTCTCCGCCCTCGAGGAGCCCGCGAACGTGCTCGTCTTCCCGAACCTCGAGTCAGGGAACATCGGGTACAAACTCTTGCAGCGTCTCGGTGGCGCGGAGGCCATCGGGCCGATGCTTGTCGGTATGGATCGGCCGGTCCACGTGCTCCAGCGGGGCGACGAAGTCAAGGACATCGTGAACCTCGCGGGCGTGGCGGTCGTCGACGCTCAACAGGAGTGACAGTGGATGGGGATTAGGTTTTGCCGGCCCGGACGGCCACGAACTCCTCTCGAATCGCCTCGCGCTTGACCAGCACGAACCCCAAGGCGATGAGCCCGAAGCCGACGAACGTCGGTGCGTCGATCACCTCACCCAGGTAGAGCCACCCAAAGAGCGCCGCGAAGACGGGGGCGACGTAGGAGACCATGTTGATCTCGACGGCCCCCAGGCGCTCGAGCAGGTCGAAGTAGATCAGAAAGCCGAGCGCGCTCGAGACGATGGCGAGATACGCCAGGGTGGCGATAGCCTCGGTGTTGGCCCACTGCCCGGGCGTGATCGGTTCGCGCATGGCCAGGCTGAGCAGGTGCATCAACCCTGCGCCGCCGAGCATCGACCACGCCTCCATGGA
>LKND01000125.1 GCA_001564275.1 Natrialbaceae archaeon Tc-Br11_E2g14
CGACACTCCGCCTCGGCGTCCTCGAGGGCGACCGTCTCGACCCGGTCGATCAGGTCCGTCTCGAGATTCTCGCTCACGAATCCGGGACCCATGCCCTGGAATTCGTCCGGGCCGGCTTCGCCCGTCGAAAGTACGGGGTTCCGCTCCGGTTCGACGGCCACGATCTCCACGTCTGGGAACTCCTCGCGGAGCCGCCGACCGATTCCAGAGAGGGTGCCACCAGTTCCGACGCCAGCGACGAACGCGTCGATCGTCCGCTCGTCCACCTGGTCGACGATCTCCTCGCCCGTCGTCAGGTAGTGGGCCTCCGGATTCGCCGGATTGTCGAACTGTCCGAGCTGAACCGCGCCCTCGGCCTCGAGTTCGTCGGCTCGCCCTCGAGCGGCGTCCATCTCCCCGTCGACGAGTTCCAGATCGGCACCGTAGGCCCGCATGATCTGCTGGCGTTCGGCCGATTTCGAGGCCGGCATCACGATCGTCAGGTCGTAGTCGCGGGCGGCCGCCACGAGCGCCAATCCGATCCCGGTGTTGCCACTCGTGGGCTCGACGATGCGGTCACCCGGCTCGAGCGTGCCGTCGCGCTCGGCGGCCCTGACCATCGCCAGGGCAGGGCGATCCTTGGCCGAGCCGCCGGGGTTGAACGACTCGATTTTGGCGGCGACGGTCGCCCCCTCCGGCGAGTCCACCTCGACGAGCGGTGACCCGATGGTGTCCAGGATACTGCCGTTCATTGGTACAGTTAGGAACTCGAGACGTAAACCCGTAGCGGGCCCTGGCAGGTCCTGCCGGTGGTACGGTCGGTTCGAAACGGCGTTCTCCGGAAGGCTGTACCACACCCGCGGCCTCTCGAGCAGGTTCACTCGACGCGATCACGAGCCGCCGCCACCACCAGGGGCAGCGTGATCGTCGCGTCCGCGTAAACGGAGACGTTCTCCGCATCGGGCTCGAGCTTGCCCCACGAGCGGGCCTCGTCGAGTGTCGCCCCGGAGAGCCCGCCGGTCTGGGGGGGATCCATCGTCAACTGCACGGCGTAGTCGTACGCTCGCGGGGTGACGAGCATCGTCTGGAGCGTGAAGTTCTTGGGCACGCCGCCACCGACGACGAACGCGCCGGCCTCGTCGGCCTCGAAGGCGAGGTCAGTGAGTCCGGTCATATCCCCCAACGCGTCGAGCGTGAACGCCGAAGTTTGCCCGTACATCCAGGCCTGGAGCCCGAGGACGGAGTCTTGCACCGCCGGGCAGTAGATCGGCACGTCGGATTCGTACGCCGCCGCGGCAACCCCTGCATCCTCCCGAATGCCTTCGCGGTCGTTCACCTCGGCGTTCGCCCGCCCGAGTTCCCGCGTCAGGCGTTCGATCGTGACCGCACCGCCGTCAGCACATTCGTCCTCGAGGACTGGAAACACCGATTCGCGGAGGTGCCCCTCGAACTCGGCGAAGTGTTCCTGCGGGAGGTAGACGTTGTAGATCCGATCGACGCCCTCCTCGCGGAGGGTCTCGTCGTGTTCGCGCTCGGTCATCGCCTCGCCGTGCACACAGCCGTGGTGGTGCTTGCCGCCGATGGCCTCGATGGCGTCGTGGGTCAGGTTGGCCCCCGTGGTGACGAGCGCGTCGACGTAGCCGTCACGGAGCAGGTCCGAGACGATTTTTCGCATGCCGGTTGGAACCATCGCGCCGGCGAGGCCGAAAAAGACGGTGACGTCATCGTCGAACATCGCCGCCGTCAGGTCGATCGCCTCGCTCACGCTCGCGGCACCGACACCCGCCTGGGCGTACTGGCTCGCGAAATCCTCGAGTGACATGCCGGCTGTCACCGCCGCGTGGCCGACAGGATCGTGCTCGAAGGTTTCTCGAGGCGGTTCGTGGTGCGCGTCGTCCTCCGACTGGTGGTCCGTTTCGGGAGCACCATCACCGTGCTCGTGGGCGTCGTCGGTCATACCCGCGGATGCGGGTGCCAGTCGTTTGAACGCCGCGATTCGCCCCAACCAGGAGCCCCCCTGGCCCAGCACTCGCTGGTCGGCCCATCAGTGACACGAAAGCGGCGGCGGAGATCGGGACTCGAGCGCCACCAGGCGCTCTCGATCATCCTCGAATGTCAAACGCTGTCGTCGTGAGCCACGCTTTCGTTGTCCGTGTTGTCGTCCTCCTCGTAATCGGTGCAGTGCGTCTCGAGGTTGGCGTCCGCGTCGTCTATCTTCTCGTCGTCGTAGTGGAGACTCACTCGACCCTTGCCCTTGGCGTCGAGGTCGGCCCAGATGCACCGATACTCGCCACCGGGGACGTCACGAATCCCGCCCTGGTGGGTGTATTCGTTCTTCCAGGCGACTCGGAGCGTGTCCTCGTGGTCGTTGTAGATGCAGTACTTCGCCTCACCGTCCTTGTGATCTTTGCCGGTGTCGTTCCGGTAGCACTTGCCCTCGATCGAGAGGACCTCTGAGAGGTCGTCCGGAGGACACTTCTTCTGGTCGTTCGCGTGCTTGACGTCGATCTGTTCGTCGCCGTAGTGGAGCGTCACCGTGGCATCGCCCTCGTCCGCATCGACGTAGAAGTACGTCGAGTCGTGACCGTCGACGTGGACCGTGCCCTGCTGGTCGGTGCCGTAGACGCGCCATTGTACCGTTGCACCGTACTTCGAATCGTTGTCCACGCGGAAGCGCGATTGCTCTTTCTTATAACAGATCGGCACGAGCCGGAGGTATTCGTTCGGGTTCTCGAGTTTTGGCTCGCAGATGACGTCCGTGTTCGCCTTCTGGGAATCGATCTTGTGATCCTCGTAGTAGATCGATACCTTCGCTTTGCCCTTCGCGTCCAGGTTCGTCCAGAAGCAGTGTCGATCCATCGGGTGGACGTAAAAGTACCCGCCCTGGTTGGTGTACTCGTTCTTCCAGACGACTTTCGCCTTCTTCTCGGAGAGGTTGGCCACGCAGTACTTCGCCTTGCCATCTGCGAGGTTCTCTCCCTTCTTCCGGTCGTCTGGTTTGACGCAGATCGGGATCAACTCGAGTGACTCTTTGGGATCTTTTGGGTCGACCGGTGGCTCAGGAGCATCGTTGTCGAAACACTCGGAACTGCTGATCGTCAGAACGATCTGTCCCGGGCCGGTGGGTGGGCTCGCGAACGTGAAGCGGGCCGTCGCGCCGGTCACCGTCACTGCAGTATCGTCAACTTCGCGCTCGACGGGGAACTGCACAAGGTTGCCGATCCCGATTAGTGTCCCCTCTTGGGTGACTGTTTCGTTATCGTCGAACTCGACCTCGATTTCCGCTGCCTCGAAGGTCCCACCCGCGCCGGTTAGCACCCAGTTCCAGACGCCGCTTTCGCCTGCTTCACACTCGAGGGTTGCATTTTCTGACCCCTGGGTTCCGCTCTGGTCCCAGGTGATCTCTTGATCGAAACCGTTCTGTGCACCGACACTGCCTGAACCGAACGCGAAGCCGGAGGTGCCGAGGAGGGCACCCGTGGCCGCGATTCGTTTCAACGTGGCTCGCCTGCTGATGGAGTCGTGGTCTGTCATGTGTCTCGATTCGCGAGACCGTCTGGTCTCAGCGAGTATCGAAAGGGCCACCACGGGGACTGTTTGTAATCGATGAACTACTCGCGTTCAGAACCCTCATTCTCGGCGGATAGTTCACCCGGATCGACCGTCATCGTCGCTGATCGATCCGCAAGCTGTGTGTCGCCGTTTCCCGATCCAGGTCACCCCTACAGGCCCACAATGGCCAGCGGGGCCTGCGCCGTAGGGACTGGCATACCGACGGTACGGTTTGATTATCCGATCACCGTGGGCGTTCGGTTGCTCCTCCACCGCTCACAGCCCCGTCGGCACCTCGAGGAAGGTCGTCTCGAGCCCCCACGTGTCGACACGGTCCTGAAGCGCCCGGACGCCGAAGGTCTCCGTCGCGTAGTGCCCAGCCAGCACGACGTGGATGCCCGCCTCGCGTGCCTCGTGGTAGACCTGCTGTTTGCCCTCGCCGGTGACGAGGACGTCGGCCCCGGCCTCGATGGCTTCGCCCAGCCAGTCGACACCGCTCCCGGTCACGATGGCGACGTGTTCGATCTCCTCGGGCCCGAACGCGAGGGTTTGGATGGGCTGGTCGCCCGTGTCGAGTTCGCTGGCGAGCGTGGACTCGAGTTCGTCGATCGTCAACGGATCCACCACTCGTCCACGCTGGCCGATGAACTCGGGACCGTGGCTGCCGAAGGGTTCGCGGTCTTCGAGGGCGAGCACGTCCCCGACGCCGGCAGCGTTCCCCAGTTCCTGATCTCCGTCGAGGGGGAGATGAGAGACGTATAGCCCCAGGTCGTTCTCGAGGAGGGCCTCGATGCGGTCGTACGTGCGACCAGTGATGCGTTCGAACCCGCCCCAGGACAGTCCGTGGTGGGTCACGAGCAGGTCTGCCCCGGTCCCAGCGGCCGCCTCGATCGTCTCCAGCGCTGCGTCGACCGCGAATGCCACGTGGTCGACGTCACCCGTGTCGGGACCGACCTGCAGGCCGTTGGCGCTGGCGTCGAGGTCGGCGTAGTCCTCGGTTCGGAGCTCGTCGTCTAATCTGTCGACGATCGTCTCGAGTTGCATACCTGGCGCTACGGTAGGTGGGGGTTTGATTCGGACGGTTCCATCTCCTCACACGACGCCTTGCCCCTCACAACGATCGAGCGCGATCACTCCCGATACTGGTTGAGTCGCCGCTTGAGTCGCTTCGCCGCCCGTTCGGCCCCTCTCGCAAAGTCCTGGCCGGCATCCTCACCGGCGAAGATGATCCCTCGCGAGGAATTGACGAGCCCCACGCCGCCAGCGAGTCCGTACTCGACGGCCGCCTCGGCGTCGCCGCCCTGCACACCGACGCCGGGCACGAGAAACGGCAGTTCTGGCACCTGTTCGCGCAACTCCTCGAGTTCCTCGGGTTTCGTCGCCCCGACGACGAGGCCGACGTTGTCGTTATCATTCCAGAGATCGGCGAGGGCCGCCACGCGTTCATACAGCGGTTCGCCCGTCTCGAGTTCCAGATCCTGCAGGTCGGCACCCCCCGGATTCGAGGTCCGACAGAGGACGAACACCCCGGCCTCCTCGTTCGATAGAAACGGCTGCAGTGAGTCCCGACCCATGTAGGGGTTGACCGTGATGGCATCCACCCGCTCGAGGAGCTGGGCGTACTGTCTGGTCGTGTTGCCGATGTCGGCCCGCTTTGCGTCGAGCACCACCGGAACGTCCTTCCCATGGGCGTAGGCGACGGTTTCCTCGAGGGCAGCCCAACCGTCGGGGTCCTCGTAGAAGGCAGCATTCGGCTTGTAGACGGCGGCGTGTTCGTGGGTTGCGTCGATGATGCGGCGGTTGAACGCCCACCGTGGGAGGTCGTATTCGTGCAGGTGGTCGGGGATCCGTTTCGGATCCGGGTCAAGGCCCACGCTCACGACGCTGTCGACCGTTACGATTCGGTCGTGCAACCGATCGAAGAAGTTCATTGTCTTCGAGTGCTCGGGGCAGGTGTGAAAACGTTACTATTTTTAGGTCACGGGAAAGCCACACCGTTCGTTGCCCGTCCGCCTGGATCGCTCCACGAGTGGCTACCCCTACTGATCACTTCCGCTGGTAGTGACTCGAGATGACTGTGTCGCCAGGAAGATTGTGCGTGGGTGATGCCCGCGAAGGGAAATCACCTGCATCGTCTCGCTCGGCGGCATCGCCGCCTCGCGTTTGCGATGCGTGGGACCGGATTTGAACCACGGTCGCGCCAGAGGCGCTCGCTGATTCAAATCGGTCGGACATCGCGGTGCTCACGGATGTGTTCGCACCTGTGCGATGCGTGGGACCGGATTTGAACCGGCGGACCCCTACGGGACAGCGCCCTCAACGCTGCGCCGTTGGCCTAGCTTGGCTACCCACGCTCGCGGTCTCGTTCTGCACTCTTCGGTATCCAGCGGGCATATAAAAGCCCTTTCTTTTCACGCGATGACTGGCCTGCGGTCACACGGAAACCGGCAAGCGGTGAGTTGAAATGCCCGACGGGCCAACAGCCGCCATGGCCAAATACTCCACGGGCTCGTCATCGGGCGGTGGCGGGACGAGCTGTGAACTCTGCGGTGCCGAAAGCGACTCGCTTCGCCCGGCGACCGTCGCCGGGGCCGACCTCGAGGTCTGTCCGGACTGTGCCCCCCACAGCGACGAGCGCTCGGGTGGCCGCGGCGGGTCGGGTTCGCGAGGTGGCTCCGGATCCGGCGGCTCGCGCGATCTAGACGAACCCAGTCGCAAAAAGAAGGCGGCCCAGAACGTTGCGAAGGCGAATCCCATCTGGGACGGCGACTCCGAACACTGGGAGAAAGAGGGCACGAACTACGACGAAGACCCGTTGCCCTACCTCGTCTCGAGTTACGGCGAACGACTCGAGGCTGCGCGCCAGGAAGCGGGCTACAAACGCGAGGAACTCGCGGAGGAACTCGGTTGCCGCGAGTCGGATCTGCTTGCACTCGAGCAAGGGCGTGCGACACAGGCTGGCGTCGGTGGCGGGCTCGTCCACGCGCTCGAGGACGTCCTGGACGTGGAACTGGCAGAGTAACTGTCCAAAAACGGACGGACACGGGCGGTTCGGTATTCGACCTGTTTGGGCACGTCCTCGAGTGGGGTGAGGCCGCCCGCGCCACGAAGCTGTTTTATA
>LKND01000006.1 GCA_001564275.1 Natrialbaceae archaeon Tc-Br11_E2g14
GAGGGAACCGCCGCCGCCACGCCCCTGGCCTGGACGTGCGCCCAGTACGTCCGCCTCGCTCACTCGATCGATCGCGGTCGACCGGTCGAAACCCCGAAGGTGGTTGCCGAGTTCTTCGGAACGGTCAATGCAGGGGCTGAGGGACCCGACCACACCCTCGAGGTCACCCTCGAGGACGGCCACCTGTCGGGGCGGACCGACGCCGACCGGGTGCTCGTTCAGGGGCCAGAGGGTGTGCGGTCACTTCGCCCCGACGATGGACAGTTCGAGACAGGCCTCGAGCCGAGCGACGACAGCGACCGCTACCGCGTCGTCGCGATAACGACAGGAGAGACCGTCTGGGACCTCGAGACGACCACTCGCTCGTTGACGCTCGAGTGACGATCCATGTGAACGAGCAACACCCACATCCAAAAGACTAAATAGGTGAAGTCATAATTCATCATGTATTCACCATGGCAATGGATAGGAGAACGTTGGTAAAGTACCTCGCAGGTGCGTCAGCGGCTGGCGCGCTCGCAGGATGTATCAGCACGGAAGAACCCGACGACGACGGGAACGGTGACGACACCGGGAACGGTGCCGACGACGATGACGACGGTGACTTCGAAGAAGACGAGGACTGGGAGACCGTCACACCCCAAGACGGCGTCGATGGCGAAGCCGAACTGTGGCACTCACTGTCCGACGCCGAACTCGACGCAATGGAGCGGTTCGTTGACGAATTCAACGAGTTCGATCCAACGCTCACCGCCGACGAAGTGAGTGAACTCGAGGACCAGACGACGGCCGCTATTCCGGCCGGCGACGGCCCCGAGCTGTTCCTCTGGGCCCACGACTGGATCGGGGACTACCATCAGAACGGCTTCCTGAGCGACCAGAGCGACAACCTCAACATCGACCCCGAGGAGTACTTCGGGGAGAACGCCGAATCCGGGGTCTTCCAGGGCGAGGTTCACGGCCTCCCCTGGGCCGCAGAGACCGTTGCACTCGTCTACAACCGCGAATACGTCGACGAGGCACCCGAAACCTTCGACGATGTCCTCGAGATCGCCGCCGAGCACCACGATCCCGCCGGCAACGTCTTCGGGTTCTGTTGGCCACAGGACGCCTACCACGTGAGCGCGATGCCCCACGGCTTCGGACCCGGCTACTACGACGAGGACACCGAGGAACTGACCCTCACCGACGACGGCACTATCGCTGGCTTCGAGTACATTGCAGAGGAGGTCTGGGAGTACATGCCCCAGGACCCCGACGGCGAGGCTCAGCAGTCCATCTTCATGGAGGGCCAGTCGCCGTTCTTCGTCACCGGGCCGTGGAACCTCGGCGCGTTCGACGACAACGACATCGACTTCGGCGTGATGCCGCTTCCAGAGGCCGACGGCCACACGCCGAGTCCGTTCACGGGCGTCCAGTTGCTGTACTTCACGGCGGAGATGGACGAGGACGACGAGCGCGCGGACGCAGCCGTCGCGTTCGCCGAGTGGTTGACGACGAACACGGCAATCGCCTCCGAGATGGCCCAAGACCACGGCTTCATTCCGGTTCACCTGGCCTTCGCAGACGACGAAGACGACGACGAAGTCGAGGACATTCCGGAGAACCTCGAGGCGTACTCCGCGGCCGTCGAGAACGGCCAGCCGATGCCGACCGCGCCGGAGTTCGGGAACGTCTGGGAGCCCCTCGAGACCGAGTGGCTCGCCGTCCTGAACGAGGGCAAGGACGTCGCCGACGCGATGGCCGACGCCGAAGACGAGATCCGAGACAGCTGGGACTAGCTTCCCCGACGCACAATGAGTATTTCTTCAGTGGGAGCGCGCTCACGCCAGGGTTACCGAGCGGTGGTACCGGAGAACGTGCGCGAGTGGATCGAGACCAACAGCGCCGGCTTACTCGTGTTGCCGGGGCTGTTTTTCTTCTCGCTTTTCATGTTCTTCCCGCTCCTGTTCACGATCTACCTGTCGCTGACCGACGCGGAACCCGCAACGGTGTTCCAGGACGGCCCTGGTGGCGTCACCGGGTTCTTCGGTCTTCGCGGTGAGGAAACGTTCGTCGGTCTCGGGAATTACACGGCGATCATGACGGATCCGGGGTTCTGGAACTCACTGGGTGTCACCTGGCTGTTCGTCATCTGCAGCGTCGCCCTCAAGGTCGCCTTCGGTGTCGGTCTCGCGATGATCATGACCAGCGAGAAGGTCCGCGGCAAGCGGTACCTCCGCTCGATCATCATCATCCCGTGGGCGCTGCCCCCGATCTTCACGATCACCATCTGGCGCGGGATCTTCAGTTCCGCCCGGTTCGGACTGGCCAACCAGTTCCTGATGACCATCGGTATGGAGCCACAGGCCTGGTTCAGCTCCCGCTGGATGGCATTCAGCACGTACCTCATCACCGAGATGTGGTTGGCGTACCCGTTCATGGTCATCATCACCGTGAGCGCCCTACAGGCTGTTCCGGACGAACTGCTCGACGCCGCCAAGGTCGACGGGGCCGGGTTCTATCATCGATTCGTGAACGTGACCATCCCCGCGATCAAGCGACCGGTCATGTTCGCGGCCATCCTGACGGCTGCGGCCTCGTTCACGCAGTTCCTGATTCCCTTCGTCTTCAACCGGGGTGCTCCCGGCCGCGATAACCAACTGATCATCCTGTATGGCTATCAGGAGGCGTTCAGTCACGACGCCTACGGCGCCGGGGCGGCGATCATGATGACCGCCGTCTTCTTCATCGGGATATTCATGCTATTCGCCGTCTGGAAAGGCCGACTCGCCGAGGGGGTGAACGGCTAATGACGCTCCTGGAAAGCATCACGCGCAAACTCAAACGGGACACGAAGACCGCCCTCGAGAAGCCAAGCGAGTTCCGCAAGGACGTCGCCTACACGATCGAGGGGATCCAACGCGGCGTCGTCGACCCGAAAGACGTCGCCATCCGGGCGCTATCGACGATCGCCACGGTCGTCTTCGTGTTCGTGCTGTTGATCCCCGTCTACTGGGTGCTCTTGATGGCACTCCAGGGCGAGGGCGCGACGCTTTACTCTTCCGAGAGCGCGGGCCTGATTCCTACCGACGTCACCTTCGAGGCGTTCATCTGGGTGATCGGAGATCTGTACATCCCGGGTGCCGTCGTCGGAATCGCGATCCCCTTCACTGGGATCGAGTTCTTCCTGTCCTGGCCACGGGTGTACTTCCTGCAGACCGCCGACTACGGCGTGGAGGGCTCATCGAACTTCACCCACTACCTACGCAACAGTATGTTCATCGGGGTCGCGACGGTGACGATCGCCATGGCGATGATCGTCCCCGCCGCGTACGCGTTCTCCCGCCGTGAGTTCTACGGCCGGATGAAACTGCTGTACGGCTACGTGCTGTTCACCCAGATCGGCGGCGGCCTCGGCATCGCCGCGTTGATCGCCCTGTACGCGATCTTCTCGAATCTGGGTGTGACGAACAACCGCCTCGTGCTGTCGATCTACTACGCGGCGATGGCCGTGCCGTTCAACACGTGGCTGTTGAAGACGTACATGGACTCGATTCCGGTCTCCTACGAGGAGGCGGCGGTGATGGACGGGGCCTCCCCGTTCCGCGTCGCCTGGGAGATCGTCCTGCCCCTGGCGAAACCGGGGCTGGCGACGATCTTCATCTTCATCTTCCTCGTGGGCTGGATGGAGTTCATCATCGCGCAGGTCGTCTTGCGCCCCGAGAACTACACGCTCCCCATCGGCCTGTTCATGATGGTCGAGGAGTTCACGGTACCATGGGGCCGATTCTCGGCGTTCGCGTTGCTGTACGCGTCGCCGATCGTCTTCATCTATCTGCTCGCCCAGCGCTACATCGAAAGCGGCCTCTCCTTCGGCGGCGTCGAAGGGTAGGCCGGCTCCCATCCATCCTTGCCATTTTCGTGCCCGTCAGCGGTCAGCTTCGAGGAGCGGTCACAACACCGTTCATCGCTCGAGGGCGGTCCCACGACTCGGTCACCGCGTACGGCGTTTCGAATCCACCTCCCAACAGGTCTAACATCCGGGTGGCCCATATGCGCACAATGACCATCACTCGAGGCGCGGTCTATCACCGCCCGAAGAGCAGCGACGCCTACGCACGAGACGAATCGACGATCCACGTCCGTATTCGGACCGCCCGCGACGACGTCGAGCGCTGTACGCTCCTGTGGGGTGATAAGTACGCCTGGGCGGAGACCGCAACCCTGACGCCGATGACCCGTGTCGGACACGACGAACGACACGACTACTGGCAGGTGGCCGTCGAACCGCCCTACCGACGCCTGTGTTACGCCGTTCGCATCGAGGACGCCGAAGAGCGGCTGTGGCTCACCGAGTATGGGCTCGAGGACGGGTCCACCGAGGGACCGTCACGTGGGGACCACGAGACGGTCCACTTCTTCGAGTACCCGTTTCTCAACCCAGTCGACGTCAACCGGCCCCCCGAGTGGGCCAACGACGCGGTCTTCTACCAGATCTTTCCCGAGCGCTTCGCCAACGCGAACGCCGACCTCGATCCCGAGGGTGTCGAGGAGTGGGGCGAACCGCCGACACGAGACAACTTCTTCGGTGGCGACTTACAGGGTATCACCGAAAATCTCGAGTACATCGACGACCTGGGAATTACGGCGCTGTATCTGACGCCCGTCTTCGAATCCACGTCGAACCACAAGTACAACACCACGGACTACTATCGGATCGACCCACAGTTTGGCGACGAAGACGACCTGCAGGAACTGGTCGAGGAAGCCCACGACAGGGGCATCCGGGTGATGCTCGACGCGGTGTTCAACCACGCCGGGCGTCAGTTCGAGCCGTTCCAGGACGTCGTCGAACACGGCGAGGACTCCGAATACGCCGACTGGTTCCACGTCCACGAGTTCCCGATCGAGTTCGAGCCCAGACCGACATACGACGCCTTCGCCTTCGAGCCGTACATGCCGAAACTCAACACCGAGCACCCCGAGGTGAAGGCGTACTTCATCGACGTGGCGACCCACTGGATCGAGGTCGCCGACATCGACGGCTGGCGACTCGACGTGGCCAACGAGGTCGACCACCAGTTCTGGCGGGAGCTGCGCCAGGCGGTCAAAGAACTCAAACCGGATGCGTACATCCTCGGTGAGATCTGGCACGACTCGCGGGCCTGGCTCCGGGGCGATCAGTTCGACTCGGTGATGAACTACCCGTTCAGTTACGCCACCTACGACTTCCTCGCGACCGACGACATCGACGCGGAAACGTTCGCCGAAAAGCAGACCAAATTCCAGTTCCGGTATCCAGAACAGGTGACCGAGGTGCTGTTCAACCTGTTGAGCAGCCACGACACCCCGCGGATGCGCCACCGATGTGATGGCGACGAGGATCGACTCAGACTCGCCTTCCTCCTCCAGTTGACCTCGCCTGGCACGCCGTGTGTGTACTACGGCGACGAGATCGGCATGACCGGCGGACACGATCCGGACTGTCGCCGAACGATGGTGTGGGATGAGGCCGAACAAAACCGCAAACTGCGGGCCTACGTCGCGGACCTGATTTCGCTTCGCCACGAGGAGCCAGCACTCAGACGCGGCTACCGTCGATTCCGGTACGACCTGTGTGACGGTGACGGGGTCGTCTATCAGCGTACCCTCGAGGACGGGTCGGTGGCCGCCGAGGCAACTGACGAAACGGAGACGCTCACCGTCGCGATCAATCGCGGCGAGGACACCCTCAGGGTGCCCTTCCCCGGTTCGGACACCGAGTGTCTGTTCGCCGGCGGCGACGTCACTCGAGACGACGGGACGTGGACCGTTGGCGAGATGTCGGGAGCCGTCTGGCGACACCTCGAGTAGGGCGTCGACGCCGGGAACAACGGATTTTTGTCGGATCGGTCACGTGTCACGTTCACGAATGCGACGACGACAGCTGTTGCGATACGTGGGGGCAGGGTCCGGTGCTTCGCTCCTGGCGGGGTGTACTGAGGGATCTGACGAACAACTCGATTTGGGCGAAGACGATGGAGAATCAGCCGATGACGGAGCGAGCGATGACCAAGAGGGGGACGAAAATGAGGGTGTCGACGATGGAGACGGTGAGGATGACGTCGAAGACGGTAACGGCGAGGACGATGCGGTGACGGAGGACAACGAAGACGGCAACGGCGAGGACGACGTGGGTAATGGAGCCGATGAGGACGTGAGTGACGAAAATGGCGAACAGGAAGAACACGACGATCAAGACCGCAGGGATGAGGTCGATGGCGGAGCCGAACTCTGGCATACGTTCACAGCTGGCGAGTCAGACCAATTCGACTCGATCCTCGAGACGTTCAACACGGAGTATGACGCCACGATAACGGCCGAGGAGGTGGGCGACCTCGAGGATCGGACCCAGTCGGCGATTCCGGCTGGGGACGGTCCAGAGCTCTTCATCTGGGCACACGACTGGATCGGTAACTATCATGAAAACGGCTTCCTGAGCGACCAGGGTGGGAATCTCACCATCGATCCCACGGCGCACTTCGGCAATAGCGCCGACGTGGTCACGTACGACGGCGACGTCGTCGGCCTGCCGTTTGCCGGTGAAACCGTTGCGCTCGCGTGCAACCGCGAGTACGTCGCGACGCTTCCCGAAACGTTCGAAGAGGTCCTCGAGATCGCCGCCAACCACCACGACCCAGCAAACAACGTCTACGGGTTCTGTTGGCCACAGGACGCCTACCACGTGAGCGCGATGCCTCACGGCTTCGGGCCCGGGTACTATGACGAGGACAGCGGCGAACTCACCCTCACCGACGAGGGAACCGTCGCCGGCTTCGAGTACATCGTCGACAACGTCTGGGAGTACATGCCACAGGACCCCGATTTCCAGGTACAGCAGGAAACATTTTTTCAGGGGCAGTCGCCGTTCTATGTGACCGGTCCATGGAACCTCGGCAACTTCGAGAATAACGGGCTCGAGGTCGACGTTATTCCGTTGCCTGACGCCCAAGGGATCACCCCCAGTCCGTTTACCGGCCTGCAATTATTCTATTTCACCGCTGCCATGGGTCAGGACCCCAATCAGGAAGCAGCCGCCCTAGCCTTTGCCGAATGGTTCACGACAGACGTCGACGTGCTTCGGGAACTCGCCCTCGAACAGGAGTTCATACCGGTTCACGAAGCGTTCGGGCTCGATGGCACCGCTCGTCGAGACCTCCCCCAGAGCACGCAGGCATTTTCGATAGCCCTCGAACAGGGAACACCGATGCCAACCGCCCCTGAGTTCCAGAACATCTGGGAGCCCGTCGAGACCGAATGGCGCAACGTCCTGAACGGCGGCAGGGACGTCGCGCAAGCCATGGCCGACGCCGAAAAACAAATCCGAGACGCCTGGTGACAATATCGCCGACGAAGGCTACTTGGCTCGCCGCATCCACACCGGTTTTTGTGTTCGCCGTTCGTCGTCGAGGACATGGAGTACACCACCCTCGGCAACACGGGGACGACCGTCTCGAGACTCTGTTATGGCACCTGGCGCTTTGGCAAACAGATGGGTGACGTGGTCGAAACCGACCGCGAGGAGGCCCACGAACTGCTCGACGCCTGTTGGGATCACGGGATCAACTTCATCGACACCGCCAACGTCTACGGCGACCCCGACGGCACGAGCGAGGAGTGGATCGGCGAGTGGCTCGAGGACCACGACCGGGAGGACGTCGTGCTCGCCTCGAAGGTCTACTTCCCGTTCGACGGCTGGGGAGAGCCACGGCCCAACGACTCCGGCCTGGGACGCAAACACATCCGCCGACAGATCGAGGGCTCCCTCGAGCGTCTCGGCACCGACTACCTCGACCTCTATTACATTCACCGCTGGGACGAGGATACCCCCATTCGGGAGACTTTGGCCGTCCTCACCGAACTCGTTCGCGAGGGGAAAGTCCACTACCTCGGGGCGAGTTCGATGGCCGCCTGGCAGTTGACGAAGGCGCTGTGGACCAGCGACGTCGAGGGCCTCGAGCGCTTCGACGTCACCCAGCCGATGGTCAACGCCGCCCACTACGACGAAGTCGGCGACTACCTCGCGGTCTGTGCGGACCAGGACATCGCCGTCTGTCCGTACTCGCCACTCGCGGGCGGGTTCCTCACGGGGAAGTACGACCGCGCCGAGGACGGCTCGGTGATCGCCCCCGATGGCTCGCGGGGCAGTCTGAGCGACCGCTTTGGCGATCACTACGCGACCGACACCGCCTGGGACGTCCTCGAAGCGATTGAAGGGGTCGCCGACGAGGTCGACGCCAGTCCGGCAGCGGTCTCCCTTCGGTGGTTGATGGATCAGTCCAAGTTTACGTGCGTCCCGATCGTGGGCGCCCGGAATCCAGCCCAGCTCGAGGAGAACGTCGGCGCGGTGGACGTCTCGTTGAGCGACGAGCAGTTCGCCCGAATCGACGAGGCCCGCTAGAAGCCACGTCCAGGGCTGGATCGCCAACAGCTGTCGATCACTCGCCGTGAATCGACTCCCCGCGATTCAGCCGCGAGGCGATGGTAAACGTCTGTTCGGCCTCCCGTCGCGTCGGGAAGTGCGCGGCCATGTAGCGGGCCGTTCCGATCAGCGGGGTCCGCCGGGTGCGTTCGTCGACCTCGTCTCCCCCCTCGAGCAGGTCGAACTGCTGGAAGGCGGCCTCGACGTTCTGGAGGGTATGGAAGCCGGCGTCCTCACGGAGGAGCCCGTGGCCGAGCGTCCGTTTCAGTGCGCTGGGTTCGCCCCCACAGTCGAAGTACTCGCCGACGAGCCGTCCCGCCTCGTTGACCTCGCCTTCGGTGTCGAAGGTCGCCAGCAGATCCTTGCGGACGGCCTCCGGATTCCGTCCAGAGGCGTTATCGCCGGGCTCCGGGATTGGCGTCGGCGGGGTGTTGAGAAACCGATCGAGGTAGACCTTGAGGGCAACGTCGAACACGCCCCGGTAGAGTTCCACGGCGTCGGTCCGACGCGTACTCTGGTGAACCGCGTTCGCGTAGGTGAACGTGTGATGGACCGTGTTCCAGTCCGAAAACTCGTTGGCGACGCCGAACTGGGCGACCCGGGTGGCCGCCGCCTGCGCGACGACGTCAGCGAGATCCTCGGTGGTGGCCCCGTGAGCGATGGCGTTGGCCAACGCGTCGACGATCGCCTCCGGATCGTCGTCGAGGAGCGTGTCCCGAAAGCCGGCAGACGGCTCCCAGGCCCCGTCCACGTCGGCTCCCGCAACCGCCAGTGACTCGAGCCCGCTCGTCTCGCTTACGTCGCCCCCGTAGACCTCCTCCAGGAGGGCCACGAGATCGATCGGCTGTCGCCATGCGGAGCGTTCGTCGCTCCGGGCTGCGGTCACCAGGGGGTCGACGAGACTCGCCAGCACGTCGTCGGCGAGCTCCCAGCCGACGTGCTCGAGGCACTCGAAGGCCGTGTTGGCGAAGTCGAGGACGTGGCCAGTGGACAGATAGGGATGGTCGGTCGCCGCGGCGAAGACGATCTCGGCGACCGCGTCCTCCTCGTAGCCCGCGGCGACTGCCGTTCGGAGACAGCGCTCGGCGCCGTCGGCGTCCCGAACCTCGACGCAGTCCCGGAACCAGCCCTTGAGGCGATCGAACGGCACCTCGGTAGTGGAAAACGAGGGTTGGTCGAAATTCGGCGGTTCGCCCGCACAATCGCTGGCGACGTGACGAACCCCCGTGTAGAGCGCCCGCTTGCGATCCTCGGGCTCGAGGTCCTCGAGGACGTTCGCCATACAGCCGAGGATCGTCGGCCCCGAGGACCACCCCATCTCGCGATACCGGGTGGCGAACTCGAGGGCGGTCGCCATCGGCTCCTGGTAGGGAACGTCGGCGTCCTGTAGACCGATCGTCGATTTGGCGATCACGAGTCGGAGGTTCTCCTCGAGACCCGTCTCCAACCGATCGGCCCAGTGGTCGGCCGGGGCCTGCTCGAGGGGTGGGTCCGGATCGACGTACACCGTCCCGTCGCGGATGTCGGTCGGGTAGGTTCGAACGTCGTCGGCCCAGGGGTCGAAGGTGTCCCCACAGGAGAGTTCGAACCGGGCGTGGTGCCAGTGACAGGTCAGGATGCCGTCCTCGACGCTGCCCTCCGCGAGCGGAAAGCCCATGTGCGGACAGCGGTTGTCCACGGCTCGGACCTCCCCATCGTGGTGAAAGAGCGCGATCGCCGTGCCGTTACGCGAGAGCAGTCGTCGGCCCTCGGCCTCGAGTTCCTCGAGGGCGACGGCCTCGACGAACCGATCCCCTGCGTGATCGTCCGGTGAATCCGTAGCCATGCACGAACGATGCACAGAAAGCAACTTAGACGTTCGCTGAAATGGGTTTTATCCGAAGGGTGATGGGTACGCTTCCCCGGTCGTCGACCCATCAGCGTCGAGCGCCTCCGCTCGCGGCTCACTCCGCGACGTCCCTCCACGAGCGGGTGGGCTCCCAGCCCAGCCACTCGGTCGCTTTCGCCGTCGAGTAGGCCGACGCATCCCCCTCGACGGCGGCGTTCTCGGGAACGTCGCCGTAGTGCTCTCGCAAGAGCTCCTCGAGGGGGCGACCGAGGGCGTTGTCCGGCCCGACGCAATTGAACGCCTCGTGGCCGTCGTACTCGCCCTCGAGTGCGGCTTCGACGAGGTCGACGACGTCGCGAACGTCGACGTACGACCAGTAGTTCCCGGCTCCGGCCTCGAGGTCGCTGACGTACCCCTCGCCGCGACAGGGGTACTCACCGGGGAACTGTATCCACGACGGTCTGATCGACGCCACGCTGATGCCGTCCCGGCGCGCGACGGTTTTCCCGATCTCCTCCGTGACGACCTTCGAAAGGCCGTAGGGGTCCTCGGGGCGAAGCGCGTGTGACTCCGTGATCGGCAGTTCGTCGGGGATGGGCGTCAGGTCGGCGAAAAAGAAACCGTACGCCCCGTCGGAAGAGGCCTGCACGACGTCCGCGCCAACTCGGCCGGCCGCGGTAAGGACGGCGTGTGCGGCGAGGGTGTTGTTTCGGTAGAGATCCACGCCTGCGTGCGTTCCAGCGACTGGAATAGCGGCCCAGTGGACCACCGCGTCGGGGTCGACCGCGGTGATGACGTCGAACACCGCGCCGGCGTCGGTCAGATTCAGCGCTCGATAGTCGACCCCATCGATACCCTCGTCCGGTCGTTCGCGGTCGAGTGACGTGACGTCGTGCGCCCTCGCTAGCCGGTCGACGATCCACCGACCCGAAGCGCCACTGCCACCGGTTACGACGAGTTTCATACCACGACGAGGGCTACCGCGAGCCAAAAGGTATCGATTCCCGGTCCCGAGCGCTACTCCTCGTCTGCCGGAACGACCCGCTTTCCCGTCTCCATCGGCACCACTCGCTGGTCGGCATCGACCCACTCTCGCTCGAGTTCGGCCCCCTGGAAGAGCCGGTCCAGAAAGACGGCCAGACCGGCCACCTCGGAGTGGGGCTGGTTCGTGACGCCGACGTTCCAGTCGGCCGCCTCGTAGATATCGAACGGGACTTTCTCCGCGCCGACGACGATCAGGAGTGGCTGGTCGGCCTCGAGGACGGCCTCGTGAATCTCGTCCTCGATGTCCTGGACGCACTCGCCGTACATCGTCAGGTGAACGACTACGCCGTCCCAGTCGCGGACCACACCGCGTGGCGACGCGGTGAGCTCGACGCCAAAGGGGCCGCCGAAGCGGTCGGTGATATCCTCAACGGTCTCGAGGGACTGCCCCGCGTTGTCGGGAAAGAGCACGCGGTCGGCTCCCAGCGCCCGCGCGGTCAACCCGACGTGGGTCGTCATCCGCTCGTCGCGGCCCGGGCGATGGCCCAGGCGGAGGACGACGATCTCGGGAGTCTGCTGCATACCTCGAGGGAAGCGAGGCGTGCGTTAGGGGGTTTCGCTTTCGTCCCTCCGAGAGGCCTGGACCGTTTTCGAGGCCAAGAGGTGTGTATCGGTCACCGTGAACGCCATACGTCCCGAGCCGAGCACCCGCGCGAGCGGCCCTCCCGCGTTCCGGGCGAGTCCCCGATCACGGCGAGAGCATCGCCTTCAGGTGCTCTATACTCACCACGGACGTCGGTCGATCCATGTGGACGCCGATCTCGCCGGCGGTCGCCGCCAATCCCATCCGTTGGACGGGTTCAGGCAGCGAGTAGGCCCGCCTGAGCCAGTGACCCAGTTCGATCTCGCGGGCGAGGTCCTCACGCCAGGCCCGCTCGTAGGCGTCGAGCGTCCGGGGGTCGTCCGGGTCGATCGTCTCGACGGCGTGATCGGCCGCAGTCATCCCGTAGAGGATCCCCCCGCCGGTGAACGGCTTGGTCTGGGCAGCGGCGTCCCCGATGAGGAAACCCCGGTGGCCGGTGACGCGATCCGGCGGACCGATCGGAATCAGGCCAGAGCACCGATGGGAGACGTCGACCTCGTAGCCGTCGATCAGATCGGCGAAGTGCTGGTTCACCTCGACGCCCGGTGGGGCGGCCAGCCCGTACTCGACGCCGGCTTCGTGACGGGGGATGCGCCAGGCGAAGAATTTCGGAGCCGTGAGGTGGACGTCGACGAAATCGCTGTCGTCGGGTTCCTCGGAGAAAGCCAACACGCCGTGGAGTAGTTCACCGGGATCGGCCAGGTCGAGGGCATCCCGGACGCGCGATCGCGGGCCGTCACAGCCGGCGATCAGCCGCGCCTCGTGGGTCTCGACACCGTTCGGGCCGCTGGCGGTGACCACGACGCGATCCGGGCACTCGTCGACGTCGGTGACGGTGTACCCCTCCCGGACACTGGCCCCGGCTTCCCGAGCCAGGTCGGCGAGGTGGCGATCGAGCCCCACGCGGTCGATGACGTTCGAGACGACTTCGCGCTTGTAGAAGGGGTAGGTGTCGCGGTGGCTCGCGTCGGCGTCGTGGGGGCCCCCGACGTGGAATCGCGCCCCGTAAATCTCGTTCTGAAAGAGCGCCTCGCGGGCCCCCTCGCCGGTGTACGCCCAGATGTCGGTGCTGACGTGGCCCGAGCAGGCGAGCGGGGTCCCGATCTCGCCTTGCTCGAGGGCGAGGACGTCGTAGCCGGCGTCGGCCGCACCGCGTGCGAACCGGGCACCGGCTGGACCGACGCCCACGACGACGAAATCGTACATACCCCGAAGTATGGACGCGGGCCTAAATAGCTTCTCGAGCGTGCTCGAGGCGCACCTGCCGACGGGGGACAGCCCGCCGGAGCCAAACTGGTAGGGGAACACAGCCAAACCGCAGTGGCCGCGAGTGTAGCCATGGACATCTACTGGCATCGCCGGGACCACCGAACCGTCGACGTCCGGGGGCTGGCGGGCGAGGCACGCCTCCTCCCCGTCTACGTCGTCGATCCGGCGGTCGTCGAGACGCTGGGGACCCGACAGCGGGCGTTCGTGCACCGGGCCCTCGAGTCACTGCGGGCACGCTATCGCGAACTGGGAACCGACCTCGTGGTCCGCCACGGGGAGGCAGCCGCAGTGCTCGAGGGGCTCACGGCTGAGACCGGTGCCGAGTGCGTGCGATACGCCGAGGGGTACACCCCCGCGCGACGCGTCCAACAAGCGCGGGTGGACGACCGTCTCGAAACGCGCCGATTCGTGGACACCGTCCTCGTCGATCCCGCCTCCTTGATGGGCGGTGACCTCGACGTCGCAAGGGAGAACAGCACGACCAGGGGCGACTCGGGCGCGGAAATCTCGAGTTACGACACCTACAGCCAGTTCTACCGGGCCTGGCAGCGCGAGCCCAAACCCGATCCGGTGGCCGAACCGAACGCCGATCGCCTCGTCTCGGTCGAACGACTCGACGACCACGAGTCCACCGCACTCCCGTTCGCCGACGTCGACCCCAGCATCTCGTTGCCCGAAGCGTCCCAGGGGGCCGCCCGCGAACGCCTCGAGGCGTTCTGTGACCGGGGGCTCGATTCCTACGGCGACACGCGTGACGACCTCGCGGCCGCGGTCGACAACCCGACGCAGGCCGTCTCACGGCTCTCCCCGTACCTCGCGGTCGGGCTGGTGGGCATCCGCGAGCTGTGGCAGGCCGTGGCCACACGGTACGTCGAGGCCACGGGGGACGTCGAGCGTAACGTCGAATCCTACGGCTCTGAGATCGCCTGGCGGGAGTGGGCCTACCACCAGCTGTCCGTTCACCCCCAACTCGCAACCGAGGACTACGACCCGCTCCCGAACGAGATCGAGTGGCGGGATGCACCCGCGGATCTCGCGGCCTGGAAACGCGGCGAGACCGGATTTCCACTCGTCGACGCCGGGATGGCACAGCTCGAGGCCGAGGGCTACATCCACAACCGGCCGCGACAGGTGGTCGCGAGTTTCCTCACGAAACACCTCCTGATCGACTGGCGGGCGGGCGAACGCCACTTCCGGGATCGGCTCATCGACTACGACCCCGCGACCAATCCGGCCAGCTGGCAGTGGATCGCCTCCACGGGGACCGATTCCGTCGACAACCGCATTTTCGATCCCGTGAGCCAATTCGAAAAGTACGACCCGGACGGCCGGTTCGTACGGGCGTACGTTCCCCAACTGGCCGACGTGCCGGCCGAGGTGCTCGCCAAGTGGCCGACGCTCGAGGCGACAACACGAGACGAGTACGCGCCGTCGTACCCGGATCCAATCGTCGACCGCAACGAGGGGTTCAGGCGGGCGAAGGCGGTGTTCGGGGCGGCTCTCGGCGAACAGTAGGCTCGAAATCGGGGTCTCGAGGAACGCCAGCGCCCTACCGCTCGAGGAGCGCCAGCGCCCGAGCCGTCTCGCCCTCGAACCGCTCGAGCAGATCGCGCGCCCTCGCGCGAACGGATTCGTCGACGACGACGTGGACCATGCCGACATCCGGCTGCCCGTAGACGACGCTCGCGCCGGCGGGAGCGACGAGCAGTGCCGGGAGCACGGCCAGATCCTCTTCCCCGTCGACCACGACCGTGATCGGTTCCGCACGCTCGTGGGCCGCCACCAACGCCTCGAGGATGGACTCGGTCAGGGTGGCCGGTGGGTTGGTTGCCCGGAGCATCGTCGCGTCATCTTCGAGGACGACGCGCTCGACATCCTCGTCGACCGCCGTCCGCTTCGTCCGTCCGTCGACCATTGCAACGTCCGGTCGCCGGCCGGCCTGTAAGAAGTGGTAAGTGACGACGTCACCGATGGCGAACAGGGGGCCATCGACGGCCTCGAGCAACACCTCGGCGTCGGTCTCGATCGGGCCGAGTGGCTCCTTGAGTTCGTGGCGTACGGAATCGGGAAGCCGACACAGCGGCTGTTGGTCGTCGGCGGTGTCGGCCCTGTCGTCGCCTCGAGTCACTGGTTCCCCCCTATCTGACTTTCAGGGCGTACGAGCCCGGTTCGGTCACCTGCATCTCCGTGGCGATGTCGCTCTCTTCGGGATGGGCGATCGTGACGTACCCCGCCCAGTCCTCGGTGAGCGAGGACGACGCACACATGTTACAGGTCGTCTCGTCGGCGTGGTTGATCGCGTGACACTCCCGACAGGCGAGGCGGTTCGAGGCCATCGTCACTCACCTGCAGTGACTTCTTCGCGACCCCGGTGTTCGGCATCGAGCCACCCGTGTTTGCCGAGCCCTGGCTGTTTGGCCGTTAGGCCGATCTTGGAGTCCCGTGGGTTGCGCTCGTCGATGCTCTTCGTGACGATGCGGGCCCGGACAGCGTCGTCGACGCCGATGGCCTTGTCCGACTCGCCCGATGCCAGCCGCTGGTTCTCCCGGTCGTAGGCGAGATACTCATCCGAGATCTGAGAGACGTGGAGCAGGCCGTCGACGGGACCGATTCCGACGAATGCACCGAATTCGACGACCTCGACGATCGTGCCGTCGACGACCTCCTGCATCTGGGGGTCGAACGTCAACGCGTTGAACTCCGCCTCGTAATAAACGCCCGGCCGGTTCGGCAGGACCGTCCCCTCACCGATGTCTTTGACGTCGGTGATGGAGACGACGCTACCGACTTCTTCGTCCATTCGCCCCTCGAGTTTGTCCTGAAGCAATCGCTTCACCAGGTTCGGCGTGACGTCGCCGAGCTCCTCGGGGGGCACCTCTACCGTATCTTTAAGTCTGACCCGTTTGTACATCTATGGTTGCGTTATCGCTAACTTGTTGCTCCCGCGTAATGCAATTACCGGTATCCCTGCCGCGAGGACCCGGTCGCGCAGCGCGAGGTCGTTCGTGACGACGTAGTCGACGACGCCCTCGCGAGCGAGTTCGACCAGCGCGTCGTCGGCATACGATTCCTCCGTGTCGACCACGAGACAGCGGTCGGTCGCCAGGTCGTGGCCGACCGACGCCGCCGTTCCCTCCTCGCCGCCAGTCTCGGCGAGCCGACGCAACTCCTCGATGACGGCCTGTGGCGTCGTCGGCTCGTACCCCTGTAAGAGGCGCTCGAGTTCGTCGAACAGCCGCACGTCGAGTTCGACCGGCATCATCAGGGCGCTCGTGTCGAGAGCGACGGTCGCAACGGATCCCATACTAGCCGTCGAGCGTGCCGAGGCCGATCAGTCGCCACCGTGCGCCGATGCGGCGGTTGATGGCGATCTTCGCACCTGGTTCGGCACAGACCGGTCGTTGCAGGTTCACCTCACACTCGCCGTCTCGGGCGCTGGTGACCGCGCCGACGGTCGTCGAAGTCCCGACGGTCATCATCAGGGGTTCGCCAGTGCTGATCGGATCGATCGTGTTCTCACCCTCGGCGCCGACGACCCGCTCGAGCAGGTCGACGCGCATGGTGAACTGCTCCCACGTGGGTGGCAGCGAGCCCGGGGGGCCGGCGATCCGGCCAGCCAGGGCGTCTCCCTTCGTGAGCGAGGGATCGAGGCCGGTGCCGACACCGAGCAACCCACCCGGTGTCACCGTCTCGACCGACTTCCCGCCCGCCTGCAGCGAGCGAACCGTCGTTTCGATCGGAACGTACGTCGACTGGCCGCCCTCCTCGACCTGTCGGCCGGGACGGACCTCGAGATCGTCGCCAACCTCGAGTTCCCCGGCGACGAGGCTACCCCCGAGGACGCCACCGGTGAGGTTCTCGTGGGTGGTGCCGGGTTTGTTGATGTCGAAACTCCGGGCAACGTGCATCCGTGGGTCGGTGTCCGGATCGCGATCGGGGGTCGGGATCTCGGCTTCGATCGCCCCGATGAGGTAGTCGATGTTGACCTCCTGGCCCGCCGAAATCGGCACGACAGGAGCGTCCTCGGCGACGGTACCCTGGACGAAGTCCTGGATCTGCTCGTAGTTGCGTCGGGCCGTCTCGCCGTCGACCAGGTCGACCTTGTTCTGGGCGATGACGATGTTCTCGATCCCGATGATATCCAGCGCCATCAGGTGCTCTTCGGTCTGGGGCTGAGGTACCGGCTCCGACGCCGAGATGACCAGCACTGCGCCGTCCATGAGCGACGCACCAGACAACATCGTCGCCATCAGGGTCTCGTGCCCCGGGGCGTCGACGAACGACACGGTCCGCACGGGCTCGCTTTCGGAGCCGTCCGGACACTCCTCCTCGACGGTGAAACAGTCGGGCTCGTCGACGTCGGGACAGCGACGGAACGTCGCGTCCGCATACCCCAGCCTGATGGAGATGCCGCGTTTCATCTCCTCAGAGTGCTGGTCGGTCCAGGACCCGCTCAGTGCCTGCACGAGCGTGGTCTTCCCGTGGTCGACGTGACCGACGAGGCCGATGTTCACCTGCGGTTGTCCATTTCCTGCCATAAGACGGTCAGTAATTGTACTAGGGCTTCCGTGCTGTGCCTGATAAACCTGCTGTTCTGGCCGCGCGAGGAGAGCCGTGACGGGCGTTCGGGCGGTCAGCTGGGAATCCTGCTATCGGAGGCAGTAAACGTCAGTGCACACCTGATCGCCAGCCGAGTCGGCGATCAGTGTGTGATACGGTTTCGTGTCACTGTTTACCGGTGAGTGCCGAACCGGGGCTGGCACTCACCGGGAAGAGAAGACACGAATCCGTATGAGTCGTTTCAGTTGTTACTCTATCTACCGGCGTCGACTCCCGATTTTCACGCTATCGGGGTGCAGGTTCGACACCGACTACCGTCGTCGCCACTCGAGACACACGCCAACCGCCGCGAGTGCGGCGAGCGCCGCGGCAACGCCGAACCCGGGCACCGGATCGTCGCTCTCTTCGAAGGTGATCGCGCTCTCGTCGTCCGCCGTGGCCTCTCCAGCGTCGTCAGCGACACCATCCTCGAGCGTGACCGTCCCGGTTCGCTCGACGCTCGAGTCCTCGGCGACGACGGCCACCTCGTGGCTGCCGGGCTCGAACCCGACCAGGTCGCCCTCGAGGATGACATCGGCGGACGCACCGGGCTCGAGCTCGACCGTCTGGGAATCGATGACCTCGCCGTCGAGGACAAGGGACACCGTCTCGGTCGCCGTCCGGTAGCCATCGTTTTCGACCGTCGCGGTCGCCGTCAGCGGTTCGTCGATGGGCTGGCGCTCGAGGACGTCGAGGTCAACGATCGCCACGGCGGTCTCGTCGGCGACGACGATCCGCTGGGTTGCCACGTGAGTCTCGCCCTCGACGTCGACCTCGAGGGTCACCTCACCGTGCCAGTCCTCGATCTCGGCCTCGTCGGGGAGCTCGAGGGTCGCCGTCTCGCCGGTTTCGTCGATTTCGCCGTCGCCGGTGAGGTCCCAGCGGAATTCATCCGGCTCTTCGGGGTACCAGGAGCGATCGAGGGCCTCGATGCGCGCTGGCGTTCGGGCGTCGAGGGTGATCGTCTCGCCCGGTTCGGGTTCGACGACGTCGTAGGTGAACGCCGGCAGGGTCGACCCGCCGTTTCGGAGACGGGTCGCCTGGTCATCGAGCTGGGCCTCGAAGTCAGCTCGAAGCGTCTCGTAGGAGTCACCCGTGGCCGCCTCGAGGGTCTCGACGTCTCCCTCGATGTAGAGCGCGTCGAAGGCCTCACGGTCGTAAGTGGCCAGAATATACTCGACGAACAGGGCGCGTTCGGCATACTCGGTCGCGCCCGAGGGATAGGGCGTGAGTTCGATCGCGTCGGGGTCAAAGCGAGCGCGCTCGGCGATGATCTCCGGCGGGGAGTCGAGGTACTTCGCGGTTCCCTCTATGAACATCCCCTCGCCGGTGCTGGGTGCGGTGAGGCTGTTCAGGGGCGACCAGTGCTGGCGCAACTGGATGGTGTGGATCAGTTCGTGGTGGAGCAACGACGGGTGATCGTCGGTGACCCAGACGCGGTTGAGCGGATCGACACAGCCGACGGCGTCACACGGCTGGTTGGCCCGTGGACCGACGAAGATCTGGATGCGTTCCTCGGGGAGCTCGAGACCGAACTTCTGGTGGAGGACGACGTAGTGGTCGTCGGCGATGTCGGCGATGTTCTCGGCGGGTTCGGCGTACTGCTCGTGGTAGGTGATGGTGAAGTAGTCGGTCTCGAGGTGACCGTCGTCGGGTTCCTCGCCGTCGTCGGGGTCGGTAGCCTCGTCGTCGTGAGCGATGACGAGGCTCTGTTGGGGCGCGTCACTCGAGGGGGGAGCCAGCTGGCTCTGGCTCTCGGCGTCGGTGGCTCCGTCGCTGACGCTCGAGGCGGCGGCGAGTCCCCCGAGACAGCTACAGACGAGGAGGGTTACGACAAGCCCAATCCACAGGCCACGGTCGCAGGCGTCAGTCACTATCGGCGATAGGTCGTCCTGAGCGATAAAACGTGCGGGCGGTCGATGGTGTGGCCCCACCCGACGGGGGCAGTGTAGCCGGTTGGCGCTGGCTGTGCTCGAGGTCGGTGGCCGTGTCTCGAGGGACGCATCCCCCAGCCAGTGTGGAAACGCCCCGCCGCGCTCGCGGTCGTGCGAGCGCGTCGCCCCGTGGCCCCCCGAGGTGGGGATGGCGACGGGTGAGGCCACCGGTTGTGGTGGGGATGTCGGGGTCGGTGGCAGGTCGGACAGTGGGTGGGGAAGCCGGTGGCAGGTCCTCCCGGACACGAAGCCGAGTGTCACGGCACACTATAAAAACAGTACTATTGGAGGATCGGGGCTGTGTCTCAATGGTTCACTATACAAAGCATAGTAGTACAAAAGTCGTAGTGTGCGATAATCGACGCGAGCCTACTCGAGCAGGCCCGCGGCTTCCTCGACGTCCATCACGTCCTGTTTGACCGCCTCGAGGACACGGACGATGTCGGGATCCGGCCCCGGCTCCGGATCGCCGACCTCCTCGAGGGTGACCTTCCTCGAGCGACCGACGAACTCGTCGAAGTCGGTGCCCTCAGCGATGGCCGTCTCGCACTTGACGCGGTAGTTGCCCCCGTCGGTGACGTGGAGGTCACCGGGGTGGAAGAAGTACCAGTCCTCGCGGTCGAACCGGACGCCGATGCGGGGTTTCGCGCCGAAATTCTGGGCGAAGTAGATCAATGCCTCGACCTCCTCGCCGGTGAGGTAGATGGGGTTGCCCGCACTCGATTTCGCCTCGATAGCGTAGAACGTCTCGCCATCGCCCGCGAGTACGTCGGGGAGTTCCCGGTCGGTGGCCGCCCCGCTCGCCGGTGCACGCATGACGGCGAAGCCGGCATCGTCCAGCCGGTTGACGAGTTCGCGTTCGCGCCGGTCACCCTTCGCCTGCGACATGCCCGTTTCTCACCGCCCGATCCCTATAACGTCCCCGACTCCTGGCGGACCGGCAGCCGCCCCATCACGCGGCCACCGACGTCGACACCGAGGAAACCCATCACTCCGCCGAACCGACAGTACCAATTGAAACGAGTTACACACCCTCACAGCGAGTCGGCTCAGAACCGGTTTATGACCGGTTCTGAGCCACGGGGTATCGTGAGGGTGTGTCCAATGACGTTCAGTGGCTACTATAGACGGTGACAAATGGCCACCAGGTCGAGGACCTCGAGGCGGGGGCGCACCGCGAACCAGCCGAAGACGAGGCTCGCACCGACGCCGTTGATCACGACGTCGAACGGGTCGAAGTGACGCTCCGGGACGAACCACTGGCCGACCTCGATGCCGGCCCCGTAGAGGGTGACGGCCGCGACGACCACCAGCGCGTGTCGCCAGCGCTCGAGGCCCCACTCGTCGGTGGCGTAGGCCAACGTCAGCGCGAGGGTGGCGTAGGCGACGAGATGCCGCCAGTAGGAGAGATCGAGAAACCAGGGCTGGGCGTCGTCGACGGGCGTCGCCGGTGGTGCGGTGAGAATGGACGCGTAGAAAATGAATCCCGCGATGACGGCGACGCCAGCCCAGCGGACCGGCCGTGGCAGCAACGGAATCGGGACGCCCATGAGTTCTCCTCCCACGGTTTGCACTTGAGGATTGTGGGTTCACAATGTCCGCGCCGGAGGTTCGAGATCCTGATGAACGCCGCCGAGCAGTCAGTATCCCAGATCAAAGAGCCAGTTCGCGACGAGCGCGAGAAACACAAGCGCCATGAGGCCGGCGAGCACGCTGAAGGCGACGGCCCAACTGAACAGGTCCGAGAGCAGCCCCGTTCCCACGGAACCAAGCGCCCCGAGGACCCCGTAGACCGTCCGAACGAGCCCGAAGCCCGCCCCGCGTTCGCTCTCCGAGAGGTTGTCCATCACCTTCGGGAGCAAGGCTGCGCCCCATCCCAGACCGGTGCCGACGAACAGGATCGCCACGGCGAGCGAGAGCCAGCCGGGCACCGCCACCAGCAGCGCCAGCCCACTCGCGCCGAACACCATACACCCGGCTGCGGCGGCATCCCGACCGTACCGATCCGAGGCGGCCCCGACGCCGACCTGCGTGATGGCCTGCACGACGAAATACGCCGAGAAAACCGCGCCAGCGAGGGTTTGGGAGTGACCCCGATGGGCAATCAGAAAGGTCGGGAGGAACGAGGCGATGGCCTGCCAGACGAACGCACAGGCGATGGCCAGACAGACGGTGAAAGCGATCGGCGGCCGCGAGAGGACCTCGAGTAAGGGCCCGAGTTCGAGACGGTCGCGCATGGGTTGGTCGGGCCGGCGCGGTTCGGTGGGTTCGACCCGCCAGGAAAACAGCAGATAAATCGGAACGGCGGCGACGACGCCGATGGCGACGGCGGCCCGCCAGCCGTAGGTGACTGCAACCCAGGCAGCCAAGGCAGGCGCGACAAGGCCGGCGAGGGGTCCACCGCCGTTGTGAACCCCGATGGCGGAGCCGATGTTGTCGTAGGTCCGGGTCAGCAGCGTGGTCGCCACGGAGTAGTGCAACCCGGCGACCGCCCCGAGAGCGAGCGTCGCCAGCAGGAAGACGGCGAAGATGGGTGAGAGCGCGATCAACAGGCTCGTCACCGCGGTGCCGCCGATGGCCACGAGGATGATCCGCTTCTCGCCGAAGCGATCCGCCAGGATGCCACTCGGGAACTGCGAGAGGAAGTACGTCATCCAGAGCCCGGTCAGGGCGATGCCGACGACGGTGTTCGACACGGCGAACTCGTCGGTGATGTCCGGCACGACCGGGCTGATGACCAACCTGGCCACCATCGTCGCGAAGAAGGCGAGCGTACACAGCGCGAGGACCGTCTCCCGGTAGCGCCAGCGCTCGAGCACGGTCAGCGCCCCGGTCGTGTCGATGGCGATCGGCCCTCTCGAGGCCGGGGACGGCGAGGCTCACGGCGTGGCTTCCCCACCACGTCGCTATCTCGCGTCACGGTTGCCCATCGCGTCGCTGTCTCGAGTCACGGTTCGGCGGATGGTGGGCTCCTCGACCCAAAGAATACGTCGATCCCGGCAGTTCCCGATTACCCCCGGGACTGCATTGGCCAGCCGAATCGTTTTGGCGCTACCTGGACTGTGTGGGGTATGGGTTCACCAACCGAAGCGGTCGCCCACGATGAGGCGCTCGAGCGCGATCGAGCGGCTGACGACGGGGCCAAACTGCTTTCGATGCTTGCGGGACGACGCTGCCCATCCTGCCAAGCGGCCACGCTCGTTCGCGATCGCTATCGAGGGAATCCGGCAGTGTGCTGTCCGGCCTGTGAGGTTCCACAGGCCCAACTCTGGTAGCGACTACCTGCGGGTCCTCAAACGGGACAGACGCGTCACTCAAAGAATCGGCCGACGAGTGGGGCTTGCTCGCGGGCGATCTCGCTCACGAGATCGATTGCCTCGTCTGCGGCCGCCCGGTCGACGTCGCCACCGTAGTGTGCCCGCTCGTGGATTTCGATTACGCGCTCGACTCGAGGGTCGAGCGAGCCGAAGCGATCGATCGCCTCGAGGTACTGTCGCGGTGACTCCCCGCGACGTCGTGGGCGATGCCGCCGGGCGAGTACGTACTCGAGGCGGTCGAAGGCCCGTTCGACGTCCGTGACGGGGTCGACCCGCCGGCCGTGCCAGTACCTCCTGACCTCCCGGCCCACGAGGGCGGGGACGCCGGATCGGTGTGCGCCTGCCGCGAGCCCGATGAAGACGGCGAGGCCGACGAGGATGTCGCCAGGGGCGACGGGGATGGCTGCGGACTCGCCGTCTGAGTCCGTCTCATCGCCCGGATCGTCACCATCGAGGTCACCGAGACCGTCGCTTCCGATGCCGTCTCCCCGTTCGGGCCCCAGCTCTTGTTCATCGCCGGCCTCACCGCCCGGGCCCGGTTGCGCGCTGTCGTTGTCCGTCGATTCGTTCCCGTCGACGAGGTCGTCGAGCAGGTCCTCGGATTCGTTGGGGATCGTCTCCCGCTCGTCGTCGATGCCGTCGGCGGGGACGTCCTCGCTCTCCTCGATATCGATGCCGTCCTCGCCGTCCTCGCGAGCGTCCTCGAGGCGGTCGGTGTGTTCGGCGTCGCGCTCGCCCGAGGGCGTCGGTTCGAAGGCCACCCAGCCGTGCTCGGGGAAGTAGACCTCCACCCAGGCGTGGGCGTCGAGGCCGCGGACGACGTGCTCGTTGTCGTCGACCTGCTGACCGCTCGTGTAGCCGGTCACGTAGCGGGCCGGCACCTCCTCCGCTCGGAGCATCTGGGTCATCGCCGTCGCGAAGTAGACGCAGTACCCCTCATCCATCTCGAGAAGGAAGTCGTTGGCAACGTTGCCATCCGGCCGGTCGACGTCGAGGGAGTACTCGTACTCACTCTGGAAGTACTGCTCGATGGCCGCGGCCTTCTCGTAGGGCGTCTCCGCACCGGCCTCCTCGACGATGTCCGCGGTGCGAGCCTCGAAGTCCTCGGAGAGGTCCTCGGGCGTCTGGAGGTAGTACGCCTCGATATCCTCGTCGTAATCGGTCCCGGCCTCGTTCAGTTCGGCCGGATCGGCATCGACGATCGCGCTCTCGACGTTGTAGGTGTCTCCCTCGATCAGGCGCTCGGTTGGCATCGGCTGGCCGTGATCGGTCACCTCGAGGCTGTCGGTGAGTTCACCGTCGACGGCCGTCGGCTGTGGTGCGACGGGGAGGACGTTGGTGTCCGTCTGGAGGGTGATCGTCTGGCGGTTGGTCTGGGGCTCACCAGGGGGGCTGTCGAGTCCGGTATCGTCGTACGCGCCCTCGGGTCCGCTTCGAACCCAGCTATCGCCGGTGTAGCGATCGTAGATACCCGTCCGCCAGTACGACGGTTCGTCGCTCACCACGGTGAAGTGGACCTCGGGTGAGAGATCCACGCTGCCGCTGATGGTCGACCGATCGGGATCACCATCGACCGCCCCATCGAGCGTCGTGGGCTCGTCCTCGACGAGGACGGTGGGGCTAGCCGCCCCGCCTGGGACGAGCGTCACCGTCATGGAGAGAAAGACGATCACCGCGAACATGATCGCGAGCACATCGGCCTGGGCGACCGAGCCATCGCGATGGTCGAGTTCGCCGAAGCCGACCGCGGTGATGCCACCGACGACTCCCACGAGGGTGACGCCCGTGGTCGCGTCCGTCGTCAACACGAGGAACAGCAGCGCCAGCCCACCGGGGATGACCGCCAGAGTGTAGCGCTTGCGCATCGCGAGATACCACGAGAGAAACACCGGCGCGGGCACGAACCCAAGCGCCCAGACGTTTACCTCGATCATCTGGTAGAGGGTCATCCCCGTCGCGAGCGTCACGGTGTCCGAGAGAAACGAGTCGAACTGGCTGAGGAGCGCCCCGAGATCGTGTCCGGTCGCAGTCAGGTAGTACCAGTACCCCAGCGCACCGATTCCCACCCCCACCGCCAGCGCCACTCGCGGGCGAATCGTGCGAGCGAGCACGGTGGCTGCGGCGAGCATCACCAGCGCGATCAGGTACAGCGACCGGGTCCCCCCGACGGTGATGGTGATCTCTCTGAGCACCGTGATGTACGAGGCCGTCAACAGCAGGATGCCCGACAGTGCGAGTCCACGAAACAGCGACACGCCGGTCGCCCCATCGAATCGCGCACCGAGGGCATCAGTCGAGACCACCGACGACCTCGATTCACGTCGTGTACTCATGCACCGACCACCCCTGACCCATCGCCACGACCGCTCGAGTCACGCCCTCGAAGCGATTCATCCGGCCTGTCATCCTCACTCGCGCCACCCACGCGGTCGCCAGACGACCCGGTGGCTCCGACGGCTCCTCGAGGGGCCATCCGTCCGGTGAGACGCTCGAACGGAATCTCGTGGTCGGCGACGAGCACCCGAGCACCATCGGCATCCGCCTGCACCAACACATCGGCTTCACGACGCTTTTGATCGTCGAGTTCGCCTGGGCCCACGAGAGCGAGCGTCCGGAGCAGTTCGATCCGGTGGCCCTCGCCGCTTTCGGCCCCCACTGACGCCGCCGGGAGTTGGACCCCGACGGCGACCTCCTCGCGAAGGAGATAGGTCGCCACGCTGGCAGTTGCCGTCGCCAGATCGTCGGCCCGTCCGGGCGAACACTCCCCGGCGAGATCGACCGACCCGACGCTCGAGTCCGCGACGAACTCCTTGACGACCAGTTCCTGGTCGGGTCGCTTGGCCGCGGATTTCCAGTGGATATCCCGGAGGGAGTCGCCGCGCTCGTACTCCCGAAGGTGGTCGAACTCCTCGCGGTCGTAGCGGCCGACGGCATCCCGGAGTAACTGGAGATCGTGTTTTGCCCCGCCGCGCAAGTCGTAGACCGTGGGGTACACGACGACCGGCTGCGTCCGGGTGTACGTAAACGACCGGCTGACGAGCCCGAAAATATCGGTGACGGTCACCAACAGGGGACCCAGCTCGTGGCGCCCGCGGTCGGTGAACTCGAGTTCGTAGGCCAGCTGATCCCCGTCGGTGAGGGTCGTGGCCATCACGTGGTCGTCCCCATCGACGCGAACGCCGTCGGGGAGCGAGTCCACGACGGTTGCAGAGAGTGGTTTGTCGACGTCGACGTCGATTCGGACCGGTCGGCGATCGCCGGGGAACCCCTCTTCGACGGGACGGCGGTCGAGTGTGGGTCGGTCGGCTCGCTTCGCGGTCACTGCACCGGCCAGCAACACGAGTACCAGCGGCGCGACGACGGCGTTCAGCGACCGGGCGCCGTACTGGGCGGCCATGACGAGACAGAACAGGACGATGCCGACCACGCCCCAGCCGCGTCTGGTCAGCCTCATGGGATGCGGACGCGCTCGAGAGCGTCCTGTGCGACCGTCGTGCCATCGTCAGCTGCCGTGTCGGTTCCAACCTTGATCCGGTGGCCGAGTACCTGTGTGGCCTCGTACTGTACGTCATCCGGGATGACGTACTCTCGACCGTCGAGGACGGCCCGGGCCTGGGCCGCCCGCAACAGCGCGATCGTTCCCCGCGGACTCGCGCCAATGATCGCGTGATCGCGGGTGTAGTTCGCGAGTTCGCTCGCGTACTGCCGGATCGGCGGTTCGACGGCAACGTTCGCCACCGTCTCGCGAGCACGCACGATCGACTCGAGGTCGGTGACTGCCTCGAGACTCTCGATCGGATGGTGGCCGACGGTTCGGCCGAGCATCTCGCTTTCCTCCTCGGGGGTCGGGTACCCGAGCGTGAGTTTCTTCATAAAGCGGTCAATCTCCGCAAACGGCAGCTCGTAGGTCCGGTTAGGCTCGACGGCGTTCTGGGTGGCGATGACGACGAACGGGTCCGGAAGGGGTCGGGTGTCGCCGTCGACCGTCACCTGGCGTTCCTCCATGGCCTCGAGCAGTGCCGACTGGGTCTTCGGCGGCGCGCGGTTGATCTCGTCGCCGAGAACGATATTGGCGAAGATGGGGCCAGCCTGGAACTCGAACTCCCGGGTCTTCTGGTTAAAGACGTTGACCCCAGTGATGTCCGAGGGGAGGAGGTCAGGCGTGAACTGGACGCGGCGGAAACTACAGTCAATCGAGCGGGCTATCGATCGCGCGAGCATCGTCTTGCCAACGCCGGGGACGTCGTCGAGGAGGACGTGGCCGCGGGCCAGGATGGTTGTGACGACGTGTTCAACCGCCTCGTCGTGGCCGACGATGACGCGGGTGACGTTGTCGGTGATTTCGTCGGTCAACTCGGCGACGGTCCCGATCGGCAAGGGATCGATCGACCCGAGCTGGCCAGGGCGTGGTGAGGGATTCGCGTCAGTCATGCTAGATAGGGGGTCGCACCCGCCGCGGGGAGACGGGAACGACGTGGATGGTATGCAGTGATCCGGTACTCAGGCTCATATGTTTTGTGTCTTTCAACTCGGGCGTGGATCACCCGTTTGCGACTGCGCCTGTCGCGATGCGGTGTCGTGACATACCACGTGGTGAACGTGTATGAGGCCTCGAGCAGTAAATAAGTGTAGCTGCCGGAAGACACACCGACTGCGGAGACGGCTGGTGGCCGCTCGTTGGCAACTCGTCTCACCGGTCGGGAGACCCTCCTCGTGGTTTCGCACTTCGCCGCTATCGTCGAGTCGGCTGGGGCGGGAGGCCAGTCGACGCCGCAGTGACCGGTCGACGCCGCTGGATCCCATCAGCCGTCGAGTGTCGCCACTCGCCGGGTAACAATCAGAAAACGATACCCCGACTGACCCCCTTACAGACGCTCGAGATTCGTCGCTCGTGGGCCCTTCTCTGCCTCCTCGATGTCGAACTCGACGTCTTGTCCCTCCTCGAGGTCAGGACCGCCAACGTCCTCCATGTGGAAGAACACGTCGTCGTCCGCGTCGTCAGTTTCGATGAAGCCGTAACCGCCTGTGTCGTTGAAGAATGCGACCGTACCTTTCGCCATTGCACCCGTACAGACTCAGGACTGAGTGATAAACCTTCGGGAGGGATCACAGCGTCCGAAGAGAACCATCCCTCCGTCGACCGAGTGACTGTTTGTCACATATACCGTCGGACAGAACGGTTGATAGATTCACCGGAGATCGGTCCCGGTGACAGACTATCAAAGCCTCTGTCCGACGGTATAGTACAGGGAGATTGTGTGAAAAAAACCACTTATCGCTCACATAAGTACGTCACTGGGCGTCCCGGTTGGGACCTTTCGCTGATACCGGGATCCCGAATTCCGGAACGTCCCCGCGAACGAACAGTTAGATTCACGGGTACTCCAGCGGAGTCCTCTCACCAGGGTTTACACGACTCACAGACGAACGAATCCTCACTTCGCCAGAGACGGCTTACGTCCGAGTGACAACTCGAACAGGTAAACTCCCCCCACACATACGTCGACAGGGACGGAGACGGCAATTCGTCGCCCTCACCTGTGACGGTGTCAGATTGGCCGTCACCGGTCTCCTCGGCCGTCGGGTCTTCTTCGGGCGTGGCGTCTGTGTCAGTCGAATTCGAGGGCGACGACTCCGCCTCGATACCGAAATCACTCAGGCGGCGGTCTTTGGTCACAGGCCCGCATACGGCCCCTCACGGCTTAATCGCTCCGCTCACCCGAGGCTCGAGTCACTGGTGACGGAGGCGTGTCTGTGCTACAGTAGCCACTGAACGTCATTGCACACCCTCACGAGACCATGGCTCAGAACCGGTTTGTCACCAGTTCTGGGCCGACTCGCCCTGAGGGGGTGAAAACCGTTTCAATTGGTACTATCGCCCACCCGTACCACGGTCGGGAGACAGTTAACAGGTGAACACCAGGATTGAGGGGCGGTTTTGACGGCCGCACTCGCCCAGCTACGGTGATGTCGAGAGCATGTGCGATAAAAAGGGGACCGCCCTCAGTCGTCTGGGTGAATGTTCGTCTCGAGGGCGAAGTCGTCTTCGGCGTGAGCCGTACAGGTCAGCAGCCAGCCGTCTTCGATCTGCTCGTCCTCGAGGTAGTGGTTTTCCTCGTGGTTGATGACGTCGTTGGCGTCGCCGTCGACCCTGGCGGTACACTGACCACAGCGACCGGACTCACAGGAGTACTCCATCTCCCAGCCTTCGTCGAGTGCCGCGTAGAGGAGCGCTTGGTCCTCGTCCACGTCGAGGGTTTCGTCGAACTCGAGGAACTCGATGCTGTTGGTACCGTCGTCTGGGTGAATGTTCGTCTCGAGGGCGAAGTCGTCTTCGGCGTGAGCCGTACAGGTCAGCAGCCAGCCGTCTTCGATCTGCTCGTCCTCGAGGTAGTGGTTTTCCTCGTGGCTGATGACGTCGTTGGCGTCGCCGTCGACCCTGGCAGTACATTGACCACAACGACCGGCCTCACAGGAGTACTCCATCTCCCAGCCTTCGTCGAGTGCCGCGTAGAGGAGCGCTTCCTCGTCCGTGACTTCGAGGGTTTCGTCGAACTCGAGGAACTCGACGTCGTAGATGGCGGCCTCCTCTTCTTCCGCTTCGTCATCGTCCTCGGTGTCGTCTTCTGTCTCCTCGTCCTCGGTATCGTCTTCAGTCTCTTCGTCCGCAGTGTCGTCTTCCGGTTCGTCCGCAGTGTCGTCTTCTGGCGCTTCGTCCTCCTCGTCCTCGAACAACCCCATACACCCGGCGACGGCGACCGTCCCCACCCCGCCGATGGAAACGAGAACGCGACGGCGGTTGAGGTCCGATCGATCACACGGCCGGCCGGGACACGTTTGCTCGGTCGCTTCGTCGTCACGCTCTTCACTGGTTGGTCGTTCGGTTGACATAATAATTTTATATTCGAACGGCCACTCGATGGTGGCTACTCTTCAATATTAAGCGTTTTTTATAAGCGGTATAGGAGAACACCCCGAGGCTTGACCTCGGGGATGAATCCGATAGGCAGTCCTGATACAAATCATTAAGTAGACACATTCCCAACACGTAGACAGCGATGGAACACAGCAAGCTGTAGTTGCCGGCGCACGAACCCGGGGTTGGCACACTCACGCTCGAGGTTCATCGAGTGGCTGCTGCTCACGAGTTTGTTCGCGAGGAAAAGTGGGACCGCCCGGATTTGAACCGGGGTCACGGGCACCCAAGGCCCGAAGTATACCAGGCTAACCCACGGTCCCGTGACCACACTTCAGGGTGCGGGGGATAAAGGGTTTCGTTTGTCGCCTCCCGTGAGTCACGCTGTCACGACCGATCGCCAGCCCCTCGAGACGCCCTGCACACCCAACCCACCAGCATCTCCCCTTTCGAAAGGCATAATCACGTTAACGCCTCAGAGGTGATAATGAGTCATCAACTTCCGGACGTTCAGGCCACGGCCCCCGACGTCACCGTCGGTCTGAGTCAAGTCGGGGTCACCGGTGTCGAAAAGCTCGTCAAGATCGCGCGTCCAGACGCGCGACCGCTCATCTTCACCGCCGAGTTCGAGGTCTTCGTCGACCTCCCCTCCTGGCGCAAAGGGGCGGACATGAGCCGCAATATGGAGGTCATCGACGAAATCCTCGAGGAGGCCACCCGCGAGGAGGCCTACCGAATCGAAGACGTCTGTGGCCAGGCCGCCGAGCGCCTGCTCGAGAAACACGACTACACCTCGAAAGCGGAGGTGTCGATGGAGGCCGAGTTCATGCGCCGCGAGCAGACGCCAGCCAGCGACCGGGAGACCCAACACTGGGTCGACGTCATCGCCTCCGCAACCGCGACCGAGGAGGGCACCCGTGAGGAGGTCGGTGCCCACGTCGTCGGGATGACGGTCTGTCCCTGTTCCCAGGGGATGTCTGCCTCTCGAGCCCAGGACAAACTCGAGGAACTCGACATCGCCGAGGAGAAAATCGCCGAGTTCCTCGAAGACGTGCCCCAGCCGGGGCACTCCCAGCGGGGCCACGCCACCCTGACCATCGAGAGCGACGGCGCACCGGACGTCGATCTGAACGACGTCATCGATGTCGCCCGCGACGCGATGAGCGCCCACATCTACAATCTCGCGAAGCGGCCCGACGAGGACCACATGACCTTCGAGGCCCACAGCGACGCCAAGTTCGTCGAGGATTGCGTGCGGGCGATGGCCGATGGCGTCCTCGAGGAGTTCGGCCACCTGCCCGACGACGCCGTTATTCGCCTCTCTCAGTCGAACGACGAGTCGATCCACCAGCACAACGCCCACGCCGAGCGCGTCGTCGACATGGCGACCCTGCGAGCGGAGGTCAACGGCGACCACGTCTGAACCGGTTGCGGTTCCCTCGGGTGGCTGGCTGGATTGGATTCATTGGTACCGAACGGTGGCTGTCACGGTCAGTAGTCACCAGAACGGGGTGTCGCGGTTGAACAGGTCAAACCCGGCCACACGAGCCAGCGGTGTTCACACACTGACTGTGGTTCACCCACGAAGATAACCGCCGCGGCGAGCAGTGTGAGTGGCTGATATGTGGGTATGAAATTAACGCAGACGACAACGGCGCGAAAAACGTCGGGTTGCGGTATATGGGGAAACGACAGCACAGCCTGCGTTCCTCGCCCACGTCGAGGAGCGCAGACCTCTTGGAAAACGAAGTTTTCCAATGGTCAGGAAATCGTAACTTTCCTTCGACACCAGTGGACGTGCGTATAAATGGTGGGATGGTGAACGACGACGGCTATCGGTCAACTGCCGACAGTTGATCGTCGGGAGTCCACATCAAAGCCCCATCTGCTCACGGGCCACGGCCCGTTCGCATGATTCGCGGGACCGCCGGTCCCACGCTACCCTCAACGAGCGAACCACGTATGCGGTGAGGGAAGCAGGGTGGGGTCGTTTCCCAAGCCGTGTCACTCATCAGTCCCGGAAACGGCAGCGACCTCACCCGCTCCACTGCGGGTGATCTCGAGGAAGGCGTCCTCGAGGCTTCCCGACGCGCCGGTCGCCGCACGGGATTTCAGAGTCTCGGGGTCGCCCTCGGCCACGAGTCGGCCCTCGTGGAGGACACCGATGGTGTCGGCAAGATCCTCGACCACCGAGAGAATGTGCGTCGAGAGAAAGATGGTCATCTCCTGATCGGCCAGATCCGCGATCGTGTCGCGCATGGTTCGGGCGGCACGGGGGTCGAGTCCGCTGGTCGGCTCGTCGAGAAACGCGACCGCTGGCTCGTGGAGGACGGCCTGAATCACGCCCACCTTTTGTCGCATCCCCTTCGAGTAGGCGTCGATGCGCCTGTCGGCATCAGTGAGGAGGTCGAACCGCTCGAGCAACGACTCGATCCGCTCGGTTGCCGCCTCGCCAGAGAGATCCCGAAGGCCCGCGGCGTACTCGAGTTGCTCGCGGCCCGTGAGTTCGTCGTAGATGGGCGGTTCCTCGGGTAGGTAGCCGATGTGTGGCGTGACGGCGTTTCGATCGGTGACGTCGGCACCGGCAACACGGCCCGTGCCCGAGGTGGGGCGGGTAAGCGTCGTCAACATCCGCATGGTCGTCGTCTTGCCCGCGCCGTTGGGTCCGAGAAAGCCATACACCGAACCCTGGGCGATGGCGAGATCCAGGTCGGCCACGGCCGCCTCCTCGCCGTAGCACTTGGTGAGGCCATTGGCCTCGATCGCGAGCGACTGGTCGTCGCCGCGGGACTGGGTCATGGCCCATCGTTTGCCGGGTCGGGCAAAAGTGTTGTCGGTGAGTGGGATCCGTACCGCTCGAGATGTGTCGACGCCGCGTCATTGTGCACACGCTCGAGCGTTCGAAAACCCACATCCGTTCGAGGTCTCCAACTCACCCACACCCTTCCGAGCCTGAGCTCCAATACGTCCGGCCGCTAGAACGTCAACGGCTCCGCCTCCTTCCAGCGAGGGAGGAACTCCTGGTGGACGTCGGCAGCGAACTCCGGGTCTTTCAGGTCGATCATCCCAAACGCCTCACCGGAGCCAAGTGGGTTGGGCACCTGAATCACGACCTCGACGCCATCGATAACGTTGAACGAACCCGTCACGTCCTCGTTCGTCCGCACCGAGAAGTCCTCGCGTTCCTGGAGCGTCTCCTGGTATCGCCGCCCGACGGTCGACGAGAGCGAGTTCACCAGGTCCCGACTCATGAGGACGTCCACACTCACGCCCCGATCGAGGGCAGCCTCGAGGTGAGCGAGGACGTCATCACCGACGGTCCGAATGTCGATCTGTGGGGAGGGATCGGCCGCGACCATCACGATGTCGCGATCCGCGGCTGCGAGCCGTTCCAGCAGCAGGTCGATCGTCTCCTCGGCGCCGACGGACGCGGTCCAGAACTGCTCCTCGACGGGTTCGGCAGCGTCGAGCTCCGTCGCGAGATCGTCGACGATCGACTCGTACTGGTCTGCCTTCTCGTCGAGTTCGCGCTTTTTGTCCTCGAGTAAGCGATCGAGGGCGGTCGCCGGTTCGACGGCGACGTATTTCTTCGGACGACTCGCCGTCTGGCTGCGCACCAGATTGTACTGCTCGATGCTGTTGAGCACGTCGTAGATCCGGCCCATGGGGACGTCACTCGCACGTGACAACTCCTTGGCCGTTGTCGGTCCCGTGTTCAACAGTGCACGATAGGCTCGAGCTTCGTACTCAGACAGCCCAAGGTCCCTGAGTGTGGCCATACGCGCCACAGGGTGACGAAGCACTATAAACGCTCGGGTAGTTTGACCACTCCGAGAGTTTTCAGTGCTCTCCCACCCCTACTCGAGAAGCGCTCCGACGCGATTGCTCAATTCCTCAGGGGTTGTCGCGGGCTCGGTCGCGTTCGAACCCCGTGTGGCCACAGCGGTGCCCGCGGAGACGTCCGCTCCCGGCACCACGACCGCCTCGTGATCGGCGATTCGACAGGCCGCTCGGTGGAGGACCGATCCCGCCTCGTCTCCAACGCGGACCACGAGCGTGCCCTCGAGCAGGCGGGCGCTCACGCTGGCATAGCGGGCAACCTGAACGCCGAATCGATCGCTCGCACCGCCAAAGTCCTCGAGGATCTCCGTTGCGATTCGTTCGTATCGCTGCTCGTTGGCATGGACGGCGAGATCCAACAGCGCCGCCGCCAGTTCGACGTTCGTGTTGACCGGACGCAACGGCCGGTCGAGCAGCCCGGGGCCCGCCGGCGGGCCGTCGACGAACGATGCGCCATCGCGCAAGCGGTCGATGGTGGTCTCTGCGACGGCGGTCGCATCCTCGAGGGTGTCCGCTCCCAGCACCGACCGCGCGGCGAGCAATCCGGCCAGGACACGGGCCTGATTGACCAGCAAGCAGGGTTCGCCTATCCGGGTCCAGGTCTCGGCGGACGCTTCCCCGGTTGCCACCCGCGACGACCCCATCGACGAGTCCGGGGCCAATCCGTGGTGAACCACTCCCTCCACCAGCAAGCCCGCTCGCACCGTCTCGAGTGCACGCTCGGCGTATCGACCGACTCGCTCGTCGTCCGTGTAGGCGTGGTAGCTACACAGTGCCTCGATGGCCAGCCCGTTGGCGCCGGCGAGGATCGTGTGGTCCACCGGCGGCTGATCACTCTCGCGGTCGCTTGCCTCGAGGGTGTACCTCGCGGGATCACCCGGGGCCTGGCTCCCGGCGAACGCCCCCGGGAGGCCGGATTCACCTACGGCTTCACCGGTCGACTCCTCGGAAAGAGCGCCAACCCAACACGTCGTCGTCAGATACTCGATCGTCCGCTCGGCCGGCTCGCGGTAGGTGTCGCTGCCCGTGTAGAGGTACGCGTTGGCGAACGCTCGGACCAGCGCCGCGTTCGAGTCCAGCAATTTCTCGTGTTGTACGTCACTCCAATTGCGCTCGAGTGCGAAACGATAGAACCCGCCCTCGTACTCGTCCAACAGATTGGCGCTCACGGCATCGAAACTCCGTAGGGCCATCTCCCGGTCGCGCTTGAGGGCGAACTCGAGGGCGTCGGGCAGCGGGAACTTCGGCTCCGGACCCCACCCACCGGCGACCTCGTCGTAGCGCTCGGTGAGCTGGCCGAGCATCTGTCGTTCGATGTCCCCCGTGAGCGTCCCCGCGGGTGGCTCGTTCCCTTGAACCTGTCGTGGGATCGACCCCGCCTGTGCCCCACGCTCGTTCCAGGTGTCCCGAACCCGCTCGAGTATCTGTCGAAAGCCGTCGGGACCGAGGTAACCCGCGCCCGTCAGGACGGTGCCGTCGGGCGCCAGGAACACCGTCGAGGGAAACCCACCCATGTTGTATCGGTCCCGGACCCGAGGCTGGCGGTCCACGTCGACGCGCACCGGCACGAACCCGTCGTTGACGTGCGCCGCGAGCCGCGGCTCCGCGTAGGTTTCCCGATCCATCTCCCGGCAGGGATCACACCAGGTCGCCGTGAGCGAACACAAAAGCGGGACGTCCCGATCGGCCGCTTCCGCGAACGCGTCTTCCCCCCACGGTCGCCACTCGACTCGCGTTCGATCCTTCATATGCGAGCGTCGGCTGGGGCCGGGGTAAGCGCTTCGTTCATCACTAACGCTCCCGGTGGTATCGCGGCGGCGGACCGCTCGAGTGGGGATGGTCGTCTCGAGGCTCGATGCGAGCGTAAAGCGTTTTCACCCCACCGCTCCAAGCACGGGCAATGCTCCGGTGGATCCTCGCGCTGCTGTTCATCCCGTTTCTCGACGCGGTGTTGCTCGCCGTCGTCGTGAGTCAGACCGAGTTCCTGGGCTGGGTCGGGATGGTCGCGCTGGTCGTGCTCACGGGCCTGATTGGGATGTTGCTGGTCCGGGCCGAGGGCCGCAGAACGCTCCGAAAGACCCAGCGCACCATGGCCGCGGGGAAGCCGCCGACCAACGAGTTGCTCGACGCGGGGCTGTTGATCGCCGCAGGTGCGTTCCTGCTGACGCCCGGGCTCGTCACTGACGCCATCGGCTTTCTGCTCGTCGTCCCGCTCACCCGCATCCCGGTCCGGGCCGGCCTCAAGCGGTTCGTGATCGTGCCCGCCCTCGATAAGCGAACCGAGGGCTTCACGAGCGGCGTCGTCTGGACGACCGGCTTCCCCGACGACGACGAGACGCGTGCCTCGTGGGGCGGTGACTTTCAGACGGGCCCCGATAACGACCCCAGTGTAGCGGGTGGGGAGACGAGCTGGGCCGACTCGAGCGAAGAGACCGTCGACCTCGGTGAGGACGCCTATACCGTGGACCTGGGTGACGAACGTGGTGGCGACCTCGATGGCGAAGACGATCCCCACGCTCGCTAGCGGTTCGCACGGGTTCACGAGAAAGAAACGTTTAAACCTCCCTCCGCGCTACGAGAAAGTGCATCTCGGGCCAATAGCTCAATCAGGTTGAGCGCCACTCTGATAAGGTGGAGGCTCTCGGTTCAAATCCGAGTTGGCCCACTGATTTTCCGGTGAACAACGTCGTGAGCCGGAAATTTGTGACGAAACTCGGATTTGAACCCTGGAAGTCACAGCCCGCGCAGCGAAGCGAGCAGGAATGTCTTCGTTCGGTTCAAATCCGAGTTGGCCCATGCAGCTTCTGTGCGCTTCTTAACCGTCCAACAACGCCAAGCTCACGTGCCCTATACTGTCGTCGCCGGGATCAGATTGAAGCCAGTTGTGAACCGCCTCGGGGCCCTGCCCCGAGGCACTCGCTCTGTGGAATCACGCACGCGAGATCGGTTTGTGCCGCGAATCGTTCGATTGGAGTGTACGTTGTGTTTTGCTGCCTGTCAGAGTCGATAACGCACTCTGAACTATGACACTCTGAAGTGCAATCGGCATACGCGGTGGTGAATCGATTCAGGCGCAGGCTCCGAGACGTCCGTCCATTGATGGCTCGAGGAAGTCACACAGGCAGCGAGTGAGACACCTATTCGAGCTGGTGGTAATCGAGTTCGTAGCCGGCGTCGAGTGCGTGTTGGACGGCTTCGCTCGGTGCCTCGGGCGTCTCGGTCGACAGGGTCGGCGACCCGATGCTGTCTCGTCCAAGGCAGATGTTCCGTTGCCATCCGGAGTCGGTATCCGGGTAGTCCGTCCGGAAGTGTGCGCCGCGGGACTCCGTCCGTTCGCGCCCACTGCGGAGAATAGCGTTCGCGACGGACAGTGCGAACCCGAGGTTGAGGGCGAACTCGTAGGCGCGGCTTCGCTCGTCCCCGACGGCGAGATCAGCTGCCCGCGAACGGATGGCTTCGAGCCGTTCGAGCCCGGCCTCGAGCCCGGCCTCGTCGCGCAGAATCCCGGTCTGCTCCCAGAGCAGCGATCGGATCTCCTCGAGTAACGCCTCGGGGTCGTGCTCGCCGTCGCTGTTCGCAAGCGTCGCGAGGTCGCGAAGGTGGAGTTCGGCTCGCCGGGAGAGCGCCTCACCGTCCGGGCGATCAGCCCGGGTGTGTAGCCGTTCGGCGACGGCCTCGCCGGTCGCCTGGCCGTATGCGACCGTCTCGGCGAGGGAGTTGCCGCCGAGCCGGTTGGCACCGTGGACGCCGGCCATCGTCTCGCCGATGGCGTACAGCCCGTCCACCGCCGTCTCGCCGTCGTCGTCGACCTGGACCCCACCCATGCCGTAGTGGGCGGTGGGTGCGACTTCGACGGGTTCCGCGGCCATGTCGACGCCCAGGTCCGCGAACCGCTCGTACATCCGGGGCAGCCGTGTCTCGATGAACGAGCGCTCTCGGTGTGAGATGTCGAGGGAGACGCCACCGTGTTCGGTCCCCCGGCCTTCCGCGATCTCCCTGGCTATCGCCCGGGCGACGACATCGCGTGCGTCGAGTTCCATCTGGTCGGGAGAGTATCGCTCCATGAAGCGCTCGCCAGCGGCGTTGAACAGCCGCCCGCCCTCGCCGCGGACGGCCTCGGTGACGAGCCGGCCGTCCCACGACGCTCCGTACCGGTCGCCGACCATGCCGGTGGGGTGAAACTGGACGAACTCCATGTCCATCAGCGTCGCCCCGGCCTCGTAGGCCAGTGCCGGACCGTCGCCGGTGTTCTCGTCGTCACGCGAGGAGTGGCGGCGATACAATCCGGTGTAGCCACCCGCCGCGAGGATCACGATCTCGGCGTCGAAGACGACGAACTCGCCGGTGTCGAGATCGGTTCCCACGGCCCCCAGCACGCGGTCACCGTCGGTGATGAGCCGGGAGACGAACACGTTCTCGCGGTAGGGGATCGAACGGTTCTGGGCCTGGCTGACGAGCGTCTCGAGCATCGCTTCGCCGGTGAAATCACCCGCGAACGCCGTCCGGCGGAACGACTGAGCGCCGAAGTACCGCTGGTCGATCCGGCCGTTTTCGGTCCGACTGAACGGCATCCCCCAGTCGTCAAGTTGGCGTAGAAGTCCCGGCATCCGCGCCGTCACCGTCTCGACTTTGCGCGGATCGTTGATGTGGTGGCCCTCGTTCAGCGTGTCCGCGGCGTGGATCGTCCAGTCGTCCTCTGGGTCGAGCGTCCCGAGTGCGCCGTTGATGCCACCGCGGGCCCACGTCGTGTGGGCGTCACCGTGACCGCGTTTCCCGATGACCAACAGGTCGGCCGGGTCGATTCCCTGGTCGACGAGTTCGATGGCCGCTCGAGCCCCCGCAGCCCCCGCACCGACGACGAGAGCTCGACTCTCGACGCGTTCGTATTCGGGCGGTTCGGCGGCGTTACCCCCGTCTATTCGGTCGGTTTCGTTCACGTTGTCGGTAAGGGGTATGGACGTTTATATCCGTTGCAGCAATCAGTGTGTAGAGCCCATATACGCATACAAAACGGTAGGTCTTCCGGCAGGCGTGACCGCGAGTGACACTAATCCTATGAGAGCAACAGCTGGACGGAACTGACGAGCCGATCCTGAGACACGGTATCGGGAGTGTGTACACTGACGTTCGAAGGCTACGATTACCGACCAGCGACCGGATCCCGGCATCGAGTCGGGCGATACCTCCTCAGTCGGTGTCATACCGAAACCACCTTGTCGCCATAAGAGCCAAGGCCAGCATGGCCCTCGAGGGGGTGGTCGACAGCGTCGTACGACTCGTGGGAGTTGTCGGGTTGCCGCTGCTCGTGGTGCTCTTTTTCGGCGATGGGCTCATCGTGGGAAAGGTGGTCCAACCGCCGGCGGTGTTCGTCGCCGTCGTCGCTATCGCGAGACCCTCGAGAGCGAGCTTACTGGTCGTCTGTGTGGCCTGTACGATCGCCGTGGTCGTGGGTCAATGGACCGTCTACCGGCGTTTCGATGGGGAGGGATCGACGCCGCCGGGGCTCGGGCTGTTGGGGCGGTCCCTCGAGGGGCTCCAGGCCCCCATCCTGCGCCGCGTCGGTGGCCGCCCATTCGTGTGGACCGAGACGTTCTTTCAGCGCTATGGAGCCCTGGCGATCTTCGTAACCACGTACCTCCCGGTCGTCCGTTGCACGCTCGCGGTGCCGGCCGGATTCAGTTCTTACCCCGAGCGTCGCTTTCTGGCGGTAACCGCGCTGGCCAACAGCCTGTACGTCATCCTGCTGGTGGGGGTGGCCTACGGGTTGATTTCGGTGCTTGGGCTCGGGTGAGTGGCCAGACGAGACCTCAACCTATTTGCGGCCGCCCCGACTCAGTGCCCGCATGACACGCGCCTACGTCGTCGGGGCCGGACAAACGCCGTTCGGGGCGTTCCCCGACGAAAGCTATCGCAGTCTGTTCCAGCAGGCCTACGAAGCCGCTCTCGAGTCAACGGGCGACCGGGTCGACGCTATCGACGTCGACGAAGCGGTGATCGGCACCCTGGGCGTCGGCGGTCGCCAGCTCGGCCTTTCGGGCCCCGCCGTCACCGAGCACGTGGGGCTCGACGGTGTCCCGTGTAGTCGGATCGAGAACGCCTGTGCAGCCGGCGGCTTCGCCGTGCGACAGGCCATCCAGGCCGTCGAGAGCGGGATGGCCGACCTGGTTGTCGCCGGAGGCTACGAGATGATGACGGACATGGGCAGCGATCGCACGAAATACTGGCTCGGCGTCAGTGGCGAGACCGAGTGGGAGCGCCTGACGGGCACGACATTCGCCGGCGTCTACGCCCAGATGGCCAGTGCCTACCTGGAGCAGTACGACGTCGACACCGAGGCACTTTCCCGAGTGGCAGTCAAGAACCACGCCAACGGCGCGAAAAACCCCAACGCCCACCTCGGCTTTACTTGTTCACTCGAGGACGCCGAGGGGGGCGCGCCGGTGGCCGATCCGCTGTCGCTCTATCACTGTTGTCCGACCTCGGACGGGGCGGCGGTCGTGCTGATCGCGAGCGAAAAGTTCGTCTCAGCGTACGACGGCGATGCCGTTGCGGTACTCGGTGTCGGTGCGGGCTCCGATTCGGTCGGCCTCGCAGACCGAGACACATACACCGCGATTCCCGCGAGCGAACGGGCGGCACGAACAGCCTACGAGCGAGCCAAAGTTACCCCAGAAGCACTCGATCTCGCGGAGGTCCACGACTGTTTCGCCATCGCCGAACTCCTCGCCTACGAAGACCTCGGGTTCTGTGACCGCGGGGCGGCACCGTCGTTGCTCGAGGCGGGCGAAACCGACCTCGACGGCTCCCTGCCGGTCAACCCCTCGGGTGGGCTCAAGTCCAAGGGCCACCCCATCGGTGCGACGGGAACTGGACAGGTTGTCGAGGTGTTCAAACAGCTCACTGGCAGAGCGGGTGACCGACAGGTCGCGGATGCAACACGGGCATTGACCCACAACGTGGGTGGCAGCGGCGGGGCGGCCGTCGTCCACATCTTCGAACGAGGTGGTCGGGCGTGACCGACCTCGCCATCGCGGCTGTCGGCGCGTACGCACCCCACGATCGGCTCCCGGCAGCCGCCGTTCGCGAGGCCCTCGGTCGGTTCGAGGCCGCCGGCGTGGAACGGACAGCCGTCCCCGCTGTCGACGAGGACGCGCTGACGATGGCCCACGAAGCGGCCGAACGCGCGCTCACAGCTGCCGCCATCGATCGATCGACACTCACGCGGCTGGCCGTCGCCACGACCACGCCCCCTGTCGACGAGGAGGACCTGACGCCCCGGCTCGTGAGTACCCTGGGGCTCGAGCCCGAGGTCGAGACCGGACTCCTCACCGGGAGTACCCACGCGGGCTGTAGCGCCCTCTCATCGGGACTCGAGGCACCGGGCCCGGCACTGGTCATCGCGAGTGACGCCCCCCGCGGGGCCCCGGATGACGCTATCGATCACGCTGGCGGGGCCGGCGCGGTGGCGTTCGTGCTGGCCCCCGAGGGGGGCGCCAGCGTGGTCGATCAGCACACGGTGACGAACGCCTACCCCGGGACGCGCTTCCGAGCACGGGGGGATGCCGAACCGACGGGGCTCGGCATCACGGCGTACGACCGTCAGGCCTTTGCCGAGACCATTGGCGCGACAGCTGACGGCGTCGAGACGGACGAGGTCGACGCCGTGGCCGTCCAGGCTCCCGACGGGAAGCGACCCTACCGGGCAGCAGGCAGACTCGGGGTCGGTACCGACGCTATCCAGCGGTGTGCAACCGTCCACGAACTCGGGGACACGGGCGCAGCCAGTGCCTTGCTCTCGCTCGCGGTCGCCCTCGAGGACGGTGCCGAGCGGGTCCTGGTCGCTGGGTACGGAAGCGGGGCGGTCGCGACGACGATGGTCGTGGCAAGGGACGAGACCGTCGAGGTCGACCTCGACTTAGACGCTGGTGAGGAGCTCACCTACACCCAGGCACTCCGTCGACGCGGCACCCTCAGCAGCGGCGAGCCTGCCGGCGGCGGTGCCTACGTCAGCATCCCGACCTGGCGGCGCTCGCTACCACAGCGCCACCGGCTCGAGGCAGGGGTCTGCCCCGACTGTGCGGCGGTGACGTTCCCACCCGAGGGCGTCTGTGACGGCTGTGGCGACCTCGTCACGTTCACCGTCCACCCACTCCCAGGGACGGGGACGGTCGAGGCCGTGACCACGATCCAGCAGGGTGGTGCCCCACCGGAGTTCGTCGACCAGCAGGCCCGGTCGGGCCCCTATCAGAGTGCAATCGTATCGTTCGACGCTCCGGGCGGTGAAACGGTGAGCATCCCGGCGCAAGTCGTTGGCGAGGTGGCAGTCGGTGATCGGGTCGAGACGGTTATCCGGCGGATCTACGCTCAGGAGGACGTGATCCGCTACGGATTCAAGATCAGACGCCGACCCCATGAGCGCACGCGGACGTGACCGCCGAGACCGGGCGTTCACCACCGGTGGCGGAGCCTCCCGGGTGGTCGATGCGAGGCCGTTGGCCGGGTTAGGTCAGCATCGAACTACCAACCCACTCGAGGCGCAACGCCCCCAAAAGCGCCCCGGAACCCTTTTGCACGCCACGTCCGTACCCGATACCACATGGGACTTGGCTCGGATATGTATCGCCAGCAGATCCTCGACCACTACAAGAGCCCCCGGAACTACGGGGAACTCGAGGATCCGACGTTCAGTCACGTCGGCGAGAACCCGATGTGTGGCGACGAGATCAGGATGGACGTTCAGTTGGCCAACGATGCGGGAAGCGAAGAGCAGATCATCGAGCAGGTCGCCTTCTCCGGTGATGGCTGTGCCATCAGTCAGGCGGCAGCCAGCATGCTCTCGGTCGAACTCGAGGGAACTACGGTCGAGGAGTTACTCGCGATGGATCGTGACGACGTCATCGGCCTCCTGGGCGTCGATATCTCGCCGATGCGGGTGAAGTGTGCCGTCCTCGCCGAGAAGGTCGCCCAGGACGGGGCGAAGATCTATCAGGGCGAGGTCGAGAAGGAATTGACGACGACGGAAGACGACTGATACGGATTGCTGTAACTTTTTACCGGTGATTGCCGACCCGGTATGGGCAACCACCGGTAAGAGACTACAGTAAAGCGTATGAGTCTGACGGTCCGTGCCGGTCGTCGTGATTGCTGTTGGAGCCATCGAGCCCCGCAAGACGTGGTGGGTCCACCCTCAGTCTCTAGATGACGTCAGTTCGGCAGTCGCGGCCAGATACCGGCCGACAGTTACCTCGAGTCACCGCCCTCGCCTCCGAGAGCGTGGAAAACACGAGCGATCAGCCCTCGACCCGGCGACGTGAAGCGCTTGAGAAACAACTATTTGGGTCACCTTCGTTGGAGGTGACGTATCCGAGTGCGCGTGCGGTTCGCAACCGTCGGAGATTCACATGGAGCCGAGAGACGAATCCGATCGAAACCGCTCAACCAGAGGGCGAATATGAAGCGACGGGCAGTCGTGGCCATCGCCATTTCACTTGGGCTGTTGGCGATCTTTATTATACTCGTGGGCTGGGAGGACGTCCTGGCGTCGCTGGAAACGGCCTCCCTGTCGATATACGCGGTGGCGTTCGTGGGCAGTCTCTGCACCCTGGCGTTTCGAAGCGGGGTCTGGAACCGAATTCTCATCGTGGTTGACGAGCCGCGACCGTACTGGCTGGTCGCGAGCGTGTTCTCCACAGCGATGTTCGTCAAGTACGTCACTCCCTACGGACAGGTCGCTTCGGGCGTTGGGAACGCGGCGATCGTCAACCGGTACACCGAGGCCGCCTACGAGGAGAGTCTGGCGGCCGTACTCACTGCAGACGTCGTGACCTACCTCCCCTACTACACCTTCGGGTTCCTCGGTCTGGTCATCGTCGCGGGGGGACGTGGTCTCCCGTTCGAGCTGGGACCGTACGTGGTGCCGGTGATGATCGCCATTGCGGTCGTCCTTATCGCGTTCGCGACACTCAGTCGATACCGTCAGACCGTTGCCGGCTGGATCGTTCGCCTCGTGGTCGGCTGTCGCGGGGTCGTCTCCCGGTTTTTCCCGTCGCTGGCCGAGCGACTGACCAAAGCGAACGTCGAGAAGCGCCTCGAGGGGTTCGCGGTGACTCTCGACCTCGTCTCTCGGGATCGGCGATCGATGGGTCTCGCGCTTCTCTACGGTCACCTGGGGTGGCTTGGGCTGGCACTCGCCCTCTATGCCTCCGCGGCCGCCGTCGGAACGCCCCTCCCCGTCGGCGTCGTGTTGCTCTCGGTCGCCGTGAGCAAGGTGGGCTTCGTGATTCCAACCCCAGGTGGCATCGGTGGTGTCGAGGCGGCGCTGGCGAGTGCGATTTTCCTGCTGGCCCCGAGTGCTGCCGGGGTATCGGTGGCGACGGCGACGGCCATCGCGATCCTCTATCGCTTCGCGACCTACTGGTTCACGGTGGCAATCGGGGGGACGACGTCGGTGGCGCTTACCGTCACCGACCCACTACCCCCGGAGTGAGTCGGTGTGGTACCCGAGAAACTCCCTGGCCCTCGGAGTGAACCGGCGTCGCAGCCGACCCCGCCGGAGCAACGTGACGTCGCTATGTCCCTGGAGGTGTAACCCTCACTTGACGATGTCCCAGGACGCTCCCATCGACGTGACGACCGCCACGTTCCCCGATACCAGACACGTCCTCGAGGCTGGCTGTGACCGCTGTGCGCTGGCGGCGGACCGCGAGTGTCTCTCCTGGGGAACCGGCTCCCTCGAGGCCGACCTGGTCGTCGTCGGGGAGGCACCTGCCTCCGGCAACCCCGACGCGACGCGCTGGCGCGGGGGGAACTGGACGGGAATGGCCTACACTTCGCGACACGCGGGCCGGCGAATTCGGGCGATGATCGAGTCACTCGGCCGCGAAGCCTATTACACCAACGCCATCAAGTGTTTTCCCGCCGACCCGGATGATCCGAGCACGAACCGAGAACCGACCGACGGCGAACGCCGCACCTGTCGCGCCCACCTGCTGGCGGAACGCGAGGCGATCCGGCCGACGGTCGTCCTCGCCACCGGCAAACACGCCACGACGAGCGTGCTCGCTGCGGACGGCCGATCGCTCGAGGGGTTCCTCGAGACGGTCCTCGAACCGATCCGTTGTGAGGGCCTCGGGCTCTGGCTGTTGCCCGTCCTCCACCCGTCCTACCAGGACGTCTGGCTCCGCCGCCTCGGGTACGACCCCGCGTCGTATGTCGCCGCGATCGACGACCGACTGTCGACGCTACTCGAGTGAGTCTCGGTGGCCCGGTCGTGACGGTGGTTACCGTCGGCGCGAGCGGGCCGTCTGCATGCCGTCGCTGTTGTAGGCCGCACCCAGCCGACCCTGGCTGTCGACGGCGATGACACCCGCGCTCGAGCCGGTGAGTTCGCCGAACTCCTCGATGGCGAGGTCCGCCGCGGCCTGGGCATCCAGCCCCCGCTCGACGTGGCGGGCGACCCGGCGAGAGAGGGTGACACGAGCGATGTCTTCGCCGGCCCCGGTGGCGCTCACGCCCGCGGCCGGACAGGCGTAGAAGCCACAGCCGACCTGCGGAACGTCACCAACCCGGCCCGCGAGGGCGAGCCAGCGCCCACCCGTGGAGGTCGCGGCGGCAATCCGATCGCCGTCGGTGGCGACGGCGCCGACGGTGTCGTGGTCGTGTTCGTCACCGACGCCGGCGGTGGTGGGTCCCGCGTCGTCGGCCTCGCCAGCTTCGTCGCGACCGTCGGGGTCGGTCTGCCCGTACTGATCGCGGATCCACTCGAGTTGGGCCGTCGCCCCAGCTACCGGATCGGGGGCCCCGAGCTCGGCCCACTTCTCGCGAGTGCGCTCGGACCACAGGTCGACGCCGGTCTCGATGCCGTGTTCGCCCGCGAGCGCGACGGCGTGCTCACCCGAGAGGAATCCGTGTGGGGTCTCCTCCATGACGAGTCGGGCGACGCTGACGGCGTGTTCGACGTCCGGTAGCGAACAGGCCGCGCCAACGGCCCGGTCGTCGGTCATGAGTCCGGCATCGGTCCGGATCCGACCGTCGCTCTGGACGGCACTTCCCACCCCAGCATTGAATCGGGGCGAGGACTCGAGGACGTGGACCGCGGCTTCCACCGCGTCGACGACGCTGTCAGCCTCGCTGCCGGCGTCGGCAGCAGACTCGAGGACGGCCTGTCGCGGTTCCGGTTCCTCGGGCGTGCCCCCGGCCCCGCCGTGTACGATGACGTGCATGGTTGTCAGTGTGCGACGGGTGACGGGGCATCCAAATGAGTGTTCGTACTTCGGGCGGCGTCGCCGCTATCTTGATTCAGCGAGAGAATCCCGCCGTGAACGGCGTTGACGAGAGCGAAGCTCTCGTTCGCACACCAGAACGCGAAGCGTTCTGGGGACGGGCGTGAATCGCGTAAGCCCGGTGCGACAGTCCACGCGGTTCTGCCCGACCGAATACCCAACGGCACAAGAGTTATTGGAATTGGGTATCTTGTATTTGGTGAGGCCAAATGGAGTATCACCTGCAATCCGGGTCGCACACGGTATACGCACTCCAATATCACTTTGTGACCGTCACGAAGTACCGCGCCGACATCCTCACCGATGAGCGACTGGAGCGCGTGGCTGAAGTTGCACACGAGATTGCAGAGGACTTCGAGGCCGACATCAAAAACGTGGACGGTGGCACCGACCACGTTCACATCCTGTTCACGACCAAACCAACCACAGACCTCACGAAGTTAATCAACTCGCTCAAGGGCGTCACATCCCGCCGGATTCGGCAGGAGTACCCCGAAGTGAAACAGACGCTCGAAGATGCGTTCTGGCAACCAGGATATTTCCTCGCCACGACCGGCCAAGTGAGCATCGACGTGCTGATGGACTACGTGGAAAACCAGTAGCATGACCGCGACAATCACGAAAACGCTGGAGGCCACGCTTGCCCCGCCGACAGCCCACAAAGAGCACAAACTGTGCGACCTGCTCGACACCTACCGGGCAGGGCTCCACGAGGCGTTCGAGGCTGGGTGCGAGAGGATGACCGCCACCAGCGACGTAGTGACGCCCTACGACCTGCCGTATCAGGCGAAGGCGGCCCTGTGTAACTACGTTCCGCAACTGCACGGGACCTACGATGCACAGGAGTTGGACGACGACCACCCAGTTCGACTCACCAACCAAGCCGCCGAGTTCGACCACTCACCGGAACGGGACTACGAGTTCACGTGGTGGGTGCCACAGCCCGGTCGCGGGACGAATTTCTGGATACCACTCCGTATCAACCCCGCTCAAGAAGAACTGTGGCACGACCTCGTGGACGGTGAAGCGTCGGCAGGCCAACTCCGCCTGCAACGTCACCGCACGTCGTGGACGCTTCACGTTACCGTCGAGTTCTCGGTCGAAGAACCGAATTACGAACCGACAGAAGACGATGTAACACCAGTCGGCTTCGACATTGGCGAAGCACACCTGCTCGCGGGCTGTGCCTTCGAGCAGGGCACTCCGACCGACCCACTACTCATCAACGGTGGCCGCGCTCGTCACCTCCGCAAAGAGATGCACACGACGCTTAAACGCCTCCAAGAGCGTGACGCCGCCGAGTGGCGGATTGAGGAACGGTTCGACCACTACCAGAACGCACTCACAGACATCATCGAGAAGGCGTCTCGGCAGGCAATCGAGTACGCCTGCCAATTCGAGAAGCCTGTGGTCGTTCTGGAAGACCTCTCGTACATCCGTGAAGACCTCGATTACGGCGAATGGATGAACCGGCGGCTCCACGCATGGGCGTTCGCTCGCCTTCAACAACGTATCGAAGACAAAGCACGAGAGGCTGGTATTCCAGTCGAATACGTCCGACCGGAGTACACGAGTCAGATGTGCCACGAGTGCGGTCACATCGGGTATCGGGACGGCGATGGGTTCCGGTGTCAGAACGACGAGTGTTGGGTGTCGGAGTACCACGCAGACATCAACGCGGCGGTCAACATCTCTGACCGCCACGACCCGTGGGGTGAGAGCCTGCCGATGAAACCGGCGGGCGATGACATCTCACGGGATGGGAGCGCCTGTGACAGCGCCGCGACCCCCACCGAGCAGAGCCAACCACGGCAGATGACGTTCGGAGAGGTCGGGTCGGAACCCACTGCCGGCAGTTAGCCGGTATTCCCATGCAGGGAAGCCGCGCCGTTTACGGCGCGGAGGATGTCACCGTTCGAGTGCCTATAGTAACAACTGAAACGAGTGACACACCCTCACAGCGAGTCGGCTCAGAACTGGTCTATCACCGGTTCTGAGCCATGGTGTCGTGGGGGTGTGTGCAATGACGTTCAGTGGCTAGTATAACATGGGGTGAACCGCCTCGGGGTCAACCCTCGAGGCACTCGCCTTGGATCGCCTGCAGATGGGCATGGTCACCCGAAGCTGAGTTTTCGGCCCGATAAACTACGATGAGATGGCAACCACAGCCGTCGGCAGGTGGCCAGTGTCTGGTGTCAATCCCTACACTTAGGACCCCTGCTCGAGAACCGGTCTCCCATGACACCGGTGGCATTCCTGGTCATCTTCTGTGCGGTGATGGCCGGTGTGGCCTTCGCCAGACTCCTGTTCACGGACACTGATGTGTACGAAAACCAGGGAATCATGTTCACCGTGCTCGGACTCACGATGTTGTCGGGCCTCTGGTTTACCCTCGAAACGGACGCATTCGGCGACGGGGCGCGGATCGGGCTGGCCGTCGTTGGACTCGGTACGCTCCTGGTTGGAAATATCCTCCTGGTTCGGGTGCTGGCCCGAGGGGGGAGCCCCGAAGGAGTCTGACCGAGACTCTGGTGAGGCTTGTCCCAATGATCGAGGAGGACATGGCGAGTGATGACCCGCGAGACCACCGAGTCTCCGAGTGTCGTCGATGCCGTCCGCAGCAGGCTCGAGCGTGGAGTGGCGCGGCCAGCGTCGTCGGGTCAATCGTCACCATATCCGATTTGGCGCAAGTACTGCCGCCGCGGGGAAAATGAGCATCCTTTTAGCCTCAACTTGTTCATTGCCAAACGATCATGAGCTACGAGCAAGTCGAGGTCCCTGCTGAGGGAGAGAAGATTACGCTCGCCGACGAGGAAACCGGCGAACTCGACGTTCCATCGAACCCGATTATTCCAATTATCCACGGCGACGGTATCGGCACCGACGTCGGTCCTGCTGCACAGAAGGTACTCGACGCGGCCGCCGAGGCGACCGGTCGATCGATCGCGTGGATGCGCGTCTATGCCGGCGCAAGCGCCCGCGAGAATTACGACGAGAACCTGCCCGATGACACGGTCAACGCGATCCGCGAACACCGCGTCGCGATCAAAGGCCCGCTGACGACACCTGTCGGCGCGGGCTTTCGCTCACTCAACGTCGCGCTGCGCCAGACGCTCGATATGTACGCGAACGTCCGGCCAACCTACCACATCGACGGCGTTCCCTCGCCCGTCAAGAACCCGGAAGCAATGGACATGATTACGTTCCGGGAGAACACCGAGGACGTCTACGCCGGCGTCGAGTGGGAAGCCGGCACCGACGAAGTCGAGCAGGTACGGTCGTTCCTCGAGGACGACATGGAGGTTTCGGACGTCATCCACGACGGCCCGGTCGGGATCGGTATCAAGCCAATCTCCGAGTTTGGCTCCAAACGCCTGATTCGCGAGGCCATCGACTACGCCCTCGCGAACGACCGCGATTCCGTGACGCTCGTCCACAAAGGCAACATCATGAAGTTCACCGAGGGTGCCTTCCGCGATTGGGGTTACGAGGTCGCCGAGGAGGAGTACGGCGAGGACGTCATCACCGAGGACGAACTCTGGGAGGCGTACGACGGCAAAGCGCCAGAGGGAACCCTCGTCGTACAAGACCGCATCGCCGACAACATGCTCCAGCAGCTGTTGACCCGAACGGACGAGTACTCCGTCATTGCGACGATGAACCTGAACGGGGACTACATGTCCGACGCCGCCGGAGCCCAGATCGGTGGCCTCGGCATCGCTCCCGGTGCCAACTTCGGTCACGGCCGCTGTCTCGCCGAGCCAGTCCACGGCTCCGCGCCAAAGTACGCGGGCGAGGACAAGGTCAACCCGACCGCGATGATCCTCTCGGGCCGCGAGATGCTCGATTACCTCGGCTGGCACGACGCCGCCGACCTCGTGCGTGACGCCGTCGAAGAGACCATCTCCTCGGGCACCGTCACCTACGATCTCCATCGGCAGATCGAGGGTGGCACCAAAGTCGCTACGAGCGAGTTCGCCGACGCCGTCGTCCAGAATATCGAAAAGCTCGCCTGAATCTGTCTCGGTCGGTTCGATCCGCACGTTTTTCTGATTCTCCTGAGATCCTTAGCAGCAGAGAAACGTAGCGTGCTGAAAAGGAAGCGCGCACGTACCTCTTTCCACCTCGGGATTCCTCGCTTCGCTCGGTGCAAAATCTACGCCAAGAAGGCCGACGGATCGGCCCTCGGCCTCACCGTCGGTGAACCTCGCTCGCATTGCTCGCTCGGATGCCCTGTGCTATAGTAGCCACTGAACTCTTGCACACCTGATCGCCAGACGGGTCGGCGATCAGTGTGTGAATCGTTTCAGTTGATACTATACCTACACCACCCGTATTCAGCACGATCGCAAAAACGTATCATCCATGAAGTATCTCAACGAAGCTTCTCCACCCTGTGGCCGGTCACCAGTGTGCGTGTCGGGGTGACGCCGGCGGACGCACCCCTCGAGCATTAAGTCCCCGCCACCCGAACCAGCGATGTGGCAATTCCCCTCGAGCCCTCGACACTCCTCCTCGTCGCGCTGGTGGTCGCGGTGGCCGGCCTGGTCAACGGCGTGGCGGGCTTTGGCTTCGCCGTCGTTGGGACGATGGTGCTGGCCGGGGTTTTCGAGCCGGCGACCGCGGTCGTGTTCATGATCCTGCCGATCGTGGCGGTGAACCTCTCGCTGGCCCGTGATCTCTCGGGTGAACAGGTGCGAACTTGCGGGCGGCGCTTTGCCCCATTGCTGGTGACGGCCACCGTCGGGACAATCGTGGGGCTGTGGGCCCTCGAGTGGCTCCCCGCGTCGCCACTGCGAGTGGGATTGGGTGTCATCACCCTGGGGTTTGTCGCCTCCAGTCAACGGGTGGTCGGCACGGCCCTGTTGGGACGGTTCAAGAGCCGCTGTTTCGTGGGGACTGCCCCGTGGATGGCCGTCATTGGCGCCATCTCGGGGCTGCTGTTCGGGGCGACGAACGTCGGCGTCCAGCTCGTCGCGTACGTCCGGAGTCAGACCGACTCCCACCAGCTGTTCGTCGGGGTGGTGGCGATGGTCTTTCTCGGCGTGAACGGCCTGCGGGTACTCGCTGCGGGCACACTCGGACTGTTTCCGGATCTCGCCACCGTCGCCCTCTCGTTTGGGGCAATGATTCCCGCCGTGATCGGGGTCGCCCTGGGCAGACGACTCCGCGGACGGCTCCCGGAGAGCGTTCGCCGCGGTGCCGTACTCGGGCTGCTGGCGATCATCGGCGTCCAGCTGGTTGGGACTGGCATCGGGTTGTGGTGAGCATGATGGGGTTCGGGGGTCTCGGGCAGCGATGGGCTGGATCGCAGAAAGTGAAACCCGATATCGACACCTCATCGCAGGGCTTTCACTCGGCTACGTCGCTCTCCGGGCACCCGCGTTCACGGTTTCCCATCCCCTTGAACCGACACGACACACGGGTGACGACGATACCCCGAGGGCCGACGAAATTGCCGTGGCCCGACCGTTCATGACGCCTGAACCTGAGCAAGTGGTATGCTGACTATTGACGATACGCTCGACCTCGAGTGGCCCGGACCACCCGCCTGGAGCCACAGCGGTCGCTATCTCGCCACGTTGGTGTACGAAGACGACGGCAACGCGTTATGCATCGCGGACCTCGAGTCGGCAGCTGGGGGCGAAAACGCCGTGGACATCTGGCGGTTCCGCCCGGATGACGCCGCAGTCACCGAGTTTGCGTGGTCACCCACAGCGCCACACCTCGTCTGCACTACCGACGACGGCGAGACGATACTGGTCACCGCCCGTGATCGGACCAGCCGCGTCCTGGCCAGCAGCCCCGACGACGACAGCGACGTCGTGTGGGCACCCGACGGCACCCGAATTGCCCTGTATCGTGACGGGCAACCACGAGTACGGCACATCAAGGACGGGACGACTGCCACGTTCGACGTGCCCGAACGGGGCGAGTTCCTGGGAGGCGATCGACTCCTCGCCTGGAGTGAGGACGACCGGCTCGCGTTTCGCTTTGTGGAACACGGAACGACCTGTCTGGGCGTTATCGACCTGGAGTCGGGCGAGCTTCTCTGGCGCACACGATCCGATGTCGCCTCGAGTGCCCCACTGTGGCTCGATGACGGGCGACTGTGTTACGAGCGTCGAGAGGACGCCGGTGCGATTCGAGCGTTCGTCGCCGTCGACGTTCCGGCTGGCGAGGAGACGGTACTGTTTCGAGAGGAAGACCGGGAGACGGGTGCGCTCTCGCGCGGGTCGCCCGAGCTGTCACCCGACGGTCGACACCTCGCAGCTTGCCTCCCGATCGACGGGTACGAGCACGTACACGTCATCGACCTCGAGACCGGCGAGCGTACCCAGCTAACCGACGGCGCGTTCGAGGACAAGGGGCTTGCGGACTCGAGCCCGCGATGGCTCGATTCTCGAACCGTCGTCTTCGCCTCGAACCGCCAGGACCGGGGCCAGCGGCACCTCTACGCGGCGACAATCGACGGTGAGGTCACCCCGCTGGTCGAGACGCGGGGCACGACCGTTCGGCCGCGCCCTGCACCCGACGGAACGCGGCTGGCCGTCCTGCACGCGAGTCGAGACCGCTCGACAGAGACGCATGTGTGGTCGCTCGAGGGGCAGGGGAACTCGAGTCAGGTCCCATCGGTGAGCGATCGGGAACCACGACGAGTCACCAGATCGGCTGTCGAGGAATGGCCAGTCTCGCCGATCGAGCCCGAACGGCTCACGTTCGCGAGTGACGAGTTCGAGATCGACGGCTACCTCCTCGATCCTCGACGGTTCGATACCGTCCCGGACGACGCCACCGACCTCCCGAGCGTGGTCTACGTTCACGGTGGCCCCATGCGCCAGATGCGCGATGGCTTTCACCCCGGTCGGGCCTACGGCCTGGCGTACGCGATCCAGCAGTACCTCGCGACGAAGGGATACGTCGGTTTATTGATCAACTATCGCGGCGGTATCGGCCACGGCCGCGAGTTCCGGAGCGCAATCGGGGGCCAGCGCGGTCGCGTGGAGATGGCCGACATCGTTCGGGGCGCAGACGCCCTCCGGGACCTCGAGTACACGAGCGACCGCGTGGGACTGTGGGGGCTGTCCTACGGCGGCTACGCGGCCCTCCAGCTGCCCGGTACCCACCCAGGTACGTTCGACGTCACCGTCAATCTCGCCGGTGTCGCCGACCTCGAGAACTACCGCGAGTGGGCGACCGAAACCAAATTCCCCGCGGTCGCCTCGGCCGCGACGCTGGTCATGGGCAACCCCCACGAGGCGCGCGATCGGTGGGCCGACGCGAGTCCGGTCAACCACCTCGAGGCGCTCGAGACGCCACTGTACAGCTTCCACGGGACGGCCGATCGGTCCGTCAACGTCGAGCAACTGGATCTGGTGGTCGATAGATTGCTCGACATCGAACCGGCGGTCCGCTGGGAGGCCGAGTACTATCCAGACGAGGCACACGTCTTCGCTAGACGGGCGACGTGGAAGCGGACGGTCGAGAAACTCGAGGCAGCGTTCGATTGCCATCTAACCGAGTGAACGCCTGTGGGCACTCAGGAGCCGGCCGAACAGTTGTTGGGGCCAATCTCAAGGGTGACCCGGTCCGACGGTTCGGGCTGGCCCTCGACGCCGCGGTTGACCGTCAGGATCTCCTCGTAGTTCGTCGGCTTCGCCCCGGCGTCGGCCAGCATCTCGACGAAGTCGTCCTCATCGAGCGAGAGCGCCTCGATCGACTGCCAGGCCTCGCCGATAGTGGTCGTGATAGGCGTTCGTGGACTCCCAGACCGGAACGCACCGTCGGTGCCGACGGCGACGTGCCCCGGGAGGACGACGGCATCCCCGGGCAGGCTGTGCAGTTGCTCGTGGAGACTGCCGTGGAGCAGGCGTGCACCCCGTTCGGCGTCGGCCTCACCGAACTCGAGTTCGGTTCGCCCCACAGAATCGACGTGGAGGGTGTCGGCCGTACAGACCGCGCGGTCGTCGACCACGAGTGAGATCATCTCGCTGGTGTGGCCGGGCGTGTGGCGCACCTCGACCTCGACGTCCCCCACCGTGAGCACCTGCCCGTCGGCGAGCGCTTCGAAGTCGTGGTGAACCGCTCGCCCCAGGGCTTGTTCTGGGAGATAGTAAGGGACCCCGAGGCGGTCGGCCAGGGCGGGACCGCCGGAGACGTGGTCGGCGTGGACGTGCGTGTCGATGACACCCTCGATGGCCAGCCCGCGGGCCCCGGCGGCCAGCAGGACCTGGTCAGTGTCAGCAGTCGCATCGACGACGATGGCCGCCTTCGCGTCGGTGTCCGCAATGAGGTAGCTCAGACAACCTTTTGCACGGCGTTGCAGTTGGACGACCTCGAGGCCACCCTGGGGGGCTCGGGGCCCCTCGAGTGGAACCGAGACCTCGTGGTACACCGTGCTCCAGTCGTTCATGCCGCCGGCGACGGCCGTGACATCGTAGGCGTCCGTCGACCGCGCGAGATGGGCACCGAGAGTCCCCGAGGAAACCCCTTTCCCGCAGATGGTCACGACCTCGTCGTCATCGCCGATGAGGGCCTCGAGTTCGTCGAAGCGAGCGTCGAGGGCCTCGGTGGGTTCGAAGGGAAAGTGGCGGGCACCGGGGGCGTGCCAGGCCTCGTAGCTGTCGGCGGGTCGGGTGTCGACGAGCGCGAACCGGTCGCCGCGGTCGATCCGGTCGGCGAGGTGAGTGGCGGAGATTGTCTCGATCATACCCTGCCGTTCGGGCGGAGTGGACCTAAAGCCACGGTTACCCTCGAACCGCCCAGAGGGATCGGTCCACACCGAAACGCACAACCCTTCCCGATGGATAGGCTCGAGGTGCGCGAGGGTAGCCAAGCAAGGCCAACGGCGGTGGGCTTAAGACCCGCTCGTGTAGACGTCCTTGGGTTCAAATCCCAACCCTCGCACTCCTCACGAACAGCCCGTGAGTGACGAGTTTGTGACGCGGGATGTGAATCAGGGAGGGCGCACGCTCGCGAACACCGTGAGCGAGACCGTCCGACCGTGGTTCAATCCCAACCCTCGCACTCCTCACGATCAGCCCGTGAGTGACGCATATCGCCTCGAGCGACGTTCCAGAGCCTGCAGCTCCTGGAACGGGTTTGCCACCGCGACGAACGGGTGGGCAGTTCCCGAGCTCACTGGGCCGGGAAGGGACACCCGAGCACCACCGCAACGATCGAACGCCATCTTGAGGAGGCCATCATCCCAAATGGTATCACTCGAGCGGAGCCTAGTTAGGAATAACATGTGCCATCGACGGTCATCAGCGGGCGGGCGACGAGCCAGTCCGGTGGCAACGCCTCAGGTAGGTCGGCATCGAGCGCTGAAGGGTCGGCGAACAACGGACCACCGTGTCTGGCGAGGTGATCAGGAGTGTTGAATCCGCGGACGGTCGACGCCGCCGTCGATCTCGCCTACGGCCTGTTGATCATCATCGCGGTCGTCCTGATCGCCACCCTCGAGTTCGGTATCGGGCTCGCCTTCGCTCTCGGAGTCTTTGCGGCCTACATCGTGCACGTCGTCTGGAAGATGGCTCGATTCGATCCCGAGTGGATGACCCAGATAGTGGAGGAAACGGTCGAGAAGTCAGTCGACCAGTCGGTCGAGAAATCCGTCGAGAAGTCCGTCAGTGAAACGGTCGAGAAGACCGTGGCCGACAAGATGGAAGAAACCGTCGGCGAGACCGTCGAAAAATCCGTCGAGGAGACCGTCGGCGAGACCGTCGAGAAGACCGTGGCCGACAGGGTGGAAGAAACCGTCGGCGAGACCGTCGAAAAGTCCGTCGAGGAGACTGTCGGTGAGACCGTCGAGAAGTCCGTCGAGGAGACTGTCGGTGAGACCGTCGAGAAGTCCGTCGAGGAGACGGTTACACCTCAGCTCGAGACGATGCAAAAGCAAGTCGAGTCCGTCGAGGAACGCGTCGATCAGGGATCACGCAAGGCCGACGAGCACTCAGAGGATGAGGAGACGACCGAGGAGGAAGCCGAACAAGCTGCCCAGGACAAAGAACAGTGAGCTGCCACGGACGGCCCGGCACTCGAGCATAGCGTACGTGCCGGTCGTGGGATGACCAAACCACCACCCAGGAGCGGTGGTCCTCCCCAGTCGGACACCTGGTGCTCGAGTCTGTCAGGCCACACCCGGGAGCACGGAAAAGAACCCGTAGGCAAGAAGGGTCGACATCGCGGGTCCAATGATCCACATCGAGACGTACTTGATGACGGCTCGGGGGTTGAACAAGGTGGCCGCGTCGAGTACCGCCTCGCGTTCGCGCTCGCCGATTGCAGGCGCGCGTTCGTCGTCGTTCTCCTCGGCGACGATGACCCCCAGATCGATCTGGTTTTGAGCGGGCTCTCCAGTGACGGCTTCGCGGATCGTTATCGGACGGGTCGCGCGTCCCCAGCCGATACCCACGATGGTCATCACCGTCGCCATCACGAGGCTGATGGGGATGCCAATATAGGAGAGCGCGGTGGTGATCGTCGAGGCCGTTACCATCACGAACAGCGCTGCGAGCAGGGGGATGTCACTCAGTTCCCCACCGACGGACTCCATGGTTCGACGGGCGATGGTGAACCCACCGAGGCCGATGGCCAAGGTCGCGAGGATGACGGCGTTCGTCACCTCGAGACCGGCCTCGCCGACCAGTGGTGCCGCCGCATTGGGGACATTGCTCGCGCCGGCGCTAAATGCCATGTAGCACCCAATGACGAGCACGACGACGGTCGTCACGAGTTCCGATCGCGTGGTGTTCGGCCCGAGCGTTGGTCTTGGCACCGCCGTCACTCGATCGACAGTGAGTAGCGGCCCCGGTGATTTCTCGATCGTGACCCGTCTGTTGACTGCCGGGTAGATGTACCGGCCGATCACGCCACCGATCCAGAAGCCGATGATCGGCGTGACGATCCACCACGAAATGATCCAGGCGATCGTCTCGTAGTTCAGCGTCCCCGTGGCGAGGCCGAGTCCTGCGATTGCCCCCACGGTCGTCATCGACGTCGGCACGGGAACGCCGAAGACATTGGCCACGAGGATCCCCATCCCGATGAAAAAGAGGATTGCCACGCCCGCCTCAAGCGTGAGTTCCACCGTGACGATGTCCGCACTCAGCGTCTGCATAACGTTCTGTCCCACGGTGATCCCACCGAGGAAGACGAAGACAGTCATGATCGACGCGGCCATCGTCTTCGTGACGATTCCCGCGCCCACTGACGGGCCCCAGGTGATGCCCGTCGAGGAGCCGCCGATGTTGAAGCCGACGAAAACCGAGGCCACGACCCCCACGAGCAACAGCGTTTCCACCATCGAAAGGAACAATCCGGTTCGAGACGGGATAAGTAAGCAGTGCGTGCTGACCTGCCAGGAGAGGAATAGCAGACCGAACACTGATAGAACACAGGTCACTGACTTTAAACGTAGAACAGTCTCCCACCTACGAGTGTAGCCGGTTTGGTACAGCGGTTCCGATGGACACATCTCACACGGAGATCGTGCGACGTGATTTCGTTGATGTGCCTCGACCATCGCGTATAGAACGGCTCTGTCGCAACTGTTGGGAGACGTACGTCGCAGATTTCCTCGGTGAAAGGTTTGACGATTTGATGGGTTATTACACAAAAAAGTGAATTAACCCTCTCAATCTTGCACCAACGTCTTGCCAACTGGTGAGTAGTTTGAGCCCCCATTCATTGTGATCGTTTACTTAATAGTATATTTCTGATAAATGAGGACCTATTTCGGGCCTCTCGTGAGGGGAGAGTTTTGACTAGAACTCGTACAGTTACCCCAAACCGTGACCGACTGTGGCCACTGCAAGGCACCACGTTCCCATCGGGACAACCGCCCGTTTGGCCGAAGACGGATATCGGCCGAACGCCTCCTTTCTCTATGGACCCAAACGAGATTCGCCAGGCGTGGGACGCCATCGCCGAAACGTATGCCGACCGACGGGACCCCTCGGGATCGGACGCCGACCTCATCGAGACGGTCCTCGAGGACTGCCCGCCCGAGGCGCTGGTGCTCGATGTCGGCTGTGGTGATGGGGCGCGCACGCTCGCCAACCTCCCCAAGGGGGCCATCGGTCTCGACCTCTCCCGGCGTGGCCTCGAGTTGGCTGCCGAAACTGTCCCAGGGGCACGGCTAGTGCAGGGTGAGATGGGGCAGTTACCTCTGGCCGATCGCTCGGTAGACGCGATCACCGCCTACCACGCCGTCTTTCACGTCCCTCGAAGCGAACATTCGGGGGTCTATCGGGAGTTCGCCCGCGTGCTCGTCCCCGGCGGAACGTTGTTGATGACGCTCCCGGGAGGGCGGTTCCAGACCGTCCGACGCGGGTGGATGGGTGGGAAGATGTTCTTTTCATCCCCCGGGCGTGACCGGACCCTCGAACAACTGCAGGCGGCCGGCTTCGAGCGCCTCCGAACCGAGACGGTTGGTGACCCGCTGGGGAGCACGAGCGAATTCGTGTTTGGGATGAAAAGCGAGTGA
>LKND01000049.1 GCA_001564275.1 Natrialbaceae archaeon Tc-Br11_E2g14
TGATGGCGGGGAGTGTGCCGGAGCGTGCTAACTCGTTTCAGCACTCCTCGGCGAGTTCGTCGACGCACTCGACGTCCATCGTCACCTCGACATATTGGAAGCCATCGTCGATATCGACGAACTTGACATCGACTTCGAGCGTTCCCTCGCTGTCGCACTCGAGGCAGAGATCCTGGCTCCAGGAGTCGCTGTCGCCTGACTCTCCACCAGCCTCGAGCGAAACCGAGTCCGGGAGGTCGTCGGTTACGGTTCCGCTCCCGCTGAGAACCTCGATTTCGAACTCACCCTCGATCGCATCGGGCCCGCGGTTCTCTATTTCGACATCGTAGCACTCCTCTTCACCGACCTCAATCTGGTTTTTCCCGGTAATCTCCAATGAGACTTCGCGTTCGACGACGACGTCAGCACCACCGATTGCTGCAGCGTCGTCTTCCCCGGCCGATCCTGAATCGCGATTCCAGGCAAGCACGTCCAGAAACTCAGGCCAGTCAGTGTAAACGTCATGCCAGCAACACCACGTCTCCCAGTCGTTCGGTTCGTCCGGCCAGTCCTCGGGTTGGTCAAGGCCGAAGTCCTCTCCCTCCTGGGTGATCTCGATGCAACCGCCGTTACAGTCTCCATACCCGATACCGTCAATTCCGAACCGCCCGTCGAAATCACCGAACGGATCGAGGAATCCGACAGGGTTGTCGAACCCTTCCTGCGCTTTGACGAGTAGTCCACCGCCGCCGTTCACGAAGGCTGCCAGATCGTCCGATCGGTCAATAATAGCTTCGTTTTCATCGTTCAGCAGCCCTCCAGTGACTTGGTCGTCCGTACTGGGAACGCCGACCATTGCGTAGTTCTCGAAATCGACACTTTCGATGCCGCTCACGTCGTGCTCAAAGTCGACATCCACTCCGAGAATGTCACCAATGTCGCCTTCCCAATAGTCGGGGATGTTTCCGGTCGAACTCCCACCAAGTACGAGGATTCCTTCTTGTCCGTTGGTGACGTTATCGAGCATCGCATCTACCATGTCGGCGTGTTCCTCCGGCGGACCGTGACCGGTTCCTCCAGCGCCCAGCTCCGAATCGAGACCCATAACAATGACCGGCCCGCCTGCCTCGTCGGCGTCACCAATCTCGTCCCAGGTTTCTTCTTCGGGGCAGTCCGGTTCGTCCGGGGGGTCACGCTCCTGGAAACAGTCCAAGCCGACGTCGGCGACCAACTTAATATCCCCTTCGAACAGCGGGTCGTCGTCGGTCGCATCGACGTCGAACGTCTCCGTCCGGATCCCCATCCGCGCACACTCGCCGAGCTCGAGCGGAACCTCGCGGCCCGCCTCGACGTCGACGCGGCCCTCGGTCGTCTCGTCGTCGTCTTCATCGCCGTCGTAGTAGAAGACCAGTTCGGCCTCGTCGCGCATCTCGAAGTCGTCACCGAACTCCCAGTAGATGCAGGCGTCCTCTTTCCCCTGGTTACAGATGTCGAACATCCCGTCGAACCAGGTTCGGGAGTTGGAGTTGACACCCTCGCCAGCTGGGCCATCACCCTCACGGAGTCCACCGTCTCCGATATCCACCCGGAGGTGTCCGTTCTCGTCGAGCTCGACGTAGTTTTGACTGTTGGGCGTGTCGAGTGGTTTCAACCCGAGATACGCGTCCGGGTCCTCGGCGACCTGAATTGTTACGTTTCTGTGCGATTCGACCCTGCTGAATGCGCCGGAGCCAAGCAGGGCACTCCCACCGAGGGAGGCGCTACCGACGCCGACCAAGAATTTTCGTCTGTCCATAGTTGGTCTCCTGTTGTCACCCATCTACTGCTGTCGAGCAATGGATGCACAGCTAGCCATCTATGCGCTGTCACATGTGTATTGATAATATGTCGGCCGGGCACGAAAAATTGTACTCGACTACCCTTTCGTTGTTCCCCTCCAGAACGCCGAGAACCTCGTTAACGTGGTCATAATGACGGTCTGCCATCGACTCGGCCGTGAGTGCTATGGTAGTCGCTGTCCACATCGACGGGGAATACCGTGGTGAGCGGAACCTGTGTATTAGCGCCCCCGGGCAACTCCCCAAACACGAATGTCATTTGTGATGTGCTACCGCGACGGCGTCTCACAGCCGACCGGTCACACCGAGTCTCGAGCCAACTCGTATAACCCCGTTTGAACACGAAACTTCCACCAGCCCCCGATACCATACGCATGTTGCCCTCCAGTGATCGGGTTCAACGCCACGTTGTGCGTTGACTACGAGTTTATGTTCAAGTACCCCGAGAGAGAATCGATCTCAAAGCGGTCGGGAAACCGTGGAGGGGGACATGAAACGACGGCGATTCATACTCGGGACGGCGACAGCGAGCATCGGTGGGAGTGCGCTCCTCGGCAGCGGCGCGTTCTCGAGGGTCGACAGCCAGCGGCACGTACAGATCGAGGTCGTCGGTGACGACGACGCCTACCTTCGACTCGAGTATCCGGCGATCGAGATCGTCGACTGTGTAGCAACGGTGACACTGCTCACGGTCACGAACCGATTGAAGGCCGCCATCGACGACCTCGAGTTCGAGCTTGTCGATCCCGACGACGAACTCGGCATCGACGACATCGAGCTACCCGATACGCCAATCGGGGTCGGCGAACAGGGGAACGTGACGGCGGAAATAACGTGCAACGAGGACGTAACGGGCCAGGTCGGCTTCGAAATCGAAGTCGACGGCACCGATCTTTCCGTCGAAGCCCACCGGAGTGACGCCGACGCCATCGATGTCGAGTGTGTCTGTGCCTGTGAGTCGGAAACGGCCTGGAGCGACGGCGAGCCATACAACCCTGACGAGGAGGGAAGCTGGGCGACCTATACGCCGTGGGAGGACGGTGCGGAATACGATCTCAGAGCCGGGCAAGACATGGTGGCAGGGGCGGTCGAATTCAGAGCGGATGATGGAGACGTCGCGATTGCCATCGATCTTCACGACGGCTGGTCGTTACAGGACGTCGACGAACCGGTCAAGATCCAGGGGTACGACGAGGCACCATCGGGCAACCCAGCACCCGGACAGTTCTCGACGTACAAAGGAACTGCAACCGAGGTTTCTGTGGAGCCCTATCCCTACTACGGCGTTCACCTCGACGTAGCCGGCTGCGGAAAGCACTGAACGACCAGTACCCACGCTACAGTCGGCTGTGTTTCTGACAGGGACCGGTGTTACACCGTACCGACGAGTGTTGGCCAGGAGGGTCGCGTTCGGCGGCACGTGACTCCAACGGTCCCTATGAAAGCGTGCACTCGAGCGCCCACGGACGCTGGGTCAGTTACTGCACGTAGATAAAACGACAATACTGGTGTGGCACTGTCAGTTATTCGTCGTCGACAGCCACGAGGTCGGCCCGGTCGACCCATTCAAAACGGGTTTCCTCTCTAAGCACATCGACGTGATCGCCCGAGTGCGTTCTCTCCTCAGAGCCGACCATCGATTCGAGCGCACCGAACGCCTCGTCGAGTTCCTCGAGGGTCCCCTCGTTGTCCTTCGCCGCACTCGATTTTACCGCTTCGCCAGCGTCGGGTGACACGTCGGAGACGTCCCCAAGGAGCGATTCGAGGGCATCGTCGGCCGGCTCGAGTTCTTCGAGGGCTGTTTCCGCACTGTTCCGAGTCGGACCCGTTTCTGCGCCGGTAGTGGTTTCGGTTGCGTCCCCTGCAACTGTCGCCGATTCCCCCTCAGTCGTATCGCCGTATCCGATGATGGATCGGACACGATCGAGCTTCCCCCACGACATGGGACTGTCATGGGCCATAAGAGATATAAACCCCAATGACAGTTCAGGTCTCGACTATTCGAATCCCTGTTTCAGGTGATGATTCTGCCACCGACAACACGCGATAGCGATCGGTCAACCTCGGGTTGACATCTTATCGACTGAGATGGCAATGCCTGCTGCCGATTTTCCGCAATACTCGTTGCCAATTCGCTACTGGATACCGGGGGATGGATGTGGCATGTCTCACCCGTCCGTCCGAACAGGATGTCGATACCGTTGGAGCATGCCCCCATCGTAACCGCCCGAGGGTGCTCGAGGGGGTACTATCTTGCCGAACGGAACCCGGCTAGAAACTCGGTATAGTAGCTAGTGAACGTCAATGCACACACTATCGCATGACTGCGTCGCGATAGGCGTGTAAATCGTTTCACTGGCTACTGTAGTTCGCACTGTAGTTGGCGGCCGCTCTCTCAGTTCACCGATACGATCCGTCGAACACACGAGCCCCACAGACCGTACAGTCGACGTTGACTCGCACCACATCGCTCGAGCAACAGGACTTTCGAGCGCTTTCGATGGTATCGAGATCGGCTTCGCAGGTTGGACACCGTTCGAGAAACGCCCGAAGGCCGGCAATCAGTTCGGTTCGGGTGCGGTCCCCCAGGTCGTCCCATGAGGAAATCCGCTCTCGAAGGCGCGGTTCGACGGCGAGGTCGGCGTAAAAGGCTGCGTCGGACGACCATTGCCCGATGGGATCGCCATCGAACGAGACCACGAATCGATCATCGGACTCCACGTCGAGGGCGTCGGGAGAGACCTCGAGCACCGCCGCAAGTTGTTCGATCGCATCGTCCCCGTCTCGGTATTGTCTGATCCGCTCCCACCACGCCGTTCGGAAATCCTGGGTGAGCCGGAGGTCATCCTCTTGCGGTTGTTCCTCGACGATTCCGGCAGTTCGTAATAGTGTCTCCGTATCGACTGGCTCAGAACCACCGTTCGTCCGACGGACGCTCGTGTCGCCTTCAGCTGCTTTCAGGTCACCGCTTTCGCTCGATTTGTCGAACCAGACGAGAACCCGTTCGGGGAGGTATCGAGCAGTGAAGGTCGGCGTACCCGGGACGAGATAGCCACGCAAATAAATAACGGTGGCACATACCAGCAGGGCGATAACCCCGGCTGGAACCCAGAGGAGTGCAATCGCAGCGGATAGAACCGTTGCAATGACCGCGTTGACGATCGTACACGGGATACATCTGTTCGCGCCAGTGTACTCAGCGACTCGAAGGCTGTCGATCGTTCGCGCCAGTGTAACCATCAGGCTTTCCGTTGGAATTCGTGATACTAAGGTATAGAGAGATTGTCCCCCCAGACCCACACCGAGATTCGTTGATCGATCCAGGAAGTGATCTTCAGTGGGCACTTTAGTGGTGCTAATCGATTCGCTACGATCGATTGTGTGCGTACAACGTATTTATACCAATAATCGTTCGGTTCGATAGCTCAACTGGGGATCCAGCGTCCACCGTGAGCGGATAGCGGTGGGGGTATCCCCGAACCGCCGACGTGATGGGGCTACTGCACCATCGTCGTCGGGCGTAGTCGGCCCAGGTCCCCCCTGTCGGCTACGATTTGTCATCGGTATCGCACACGCACACTCGAGAGACGGGCATACGAAAAAAAGCGCTGTTACGCGAATCCAACCGGGAGGACAGGGTCTTCGGCTATCGAAGCAGGTCCGGTTTGAGTCCTCACCCGATACACAGCAGGGGGCAGGGCTCTGCTGAGGTACCCCCGGGAACAATCCGACCCAGTCACGACTACAACGGGAATATTACCATACTACTGGAACGTATCCCTCCTCTTGGGGGATGTCGACTAATCACACGAGACGAAAATCACTGGGGGACAAGTGATCCGAAGCCATCACTCGCCAGCCATCAACCACCACACCATCAGATCAGAGACGGTGATAGTATGCTTCGGAAGCCGTTCTTCTCGGCAGTCAACTCGCAATCACCTCTTCGATGAGTCGATTCCCCTCTCGACACCCTATCCCGGTAGCTACTCGTGACAGTACAATTGTGGCCTCTCGGGAGCGTTAGCTGGACATAAATCCCCGCAGCGGCGCCGCTGGCGCAGGCAGAGGAAACTGTCTGTCGGTGGTTGGAATAAAAACGGAGTTTCGAACCGCTGATTGTCGAGCTATTCGGTCAGTGGAGCAAAGTCCAGATCTCGCAACCGAGACCGTCGCGACTGGTACGTGTGAACGATCGACGAGATGCCGAACATCAGCACCAGTATTGCCGTGAGCATCCCCCATTCGAGACTGAAGGGATAGAGTCCAATATGGGTCGTCAGTACCAACATGACACTCAGTACCGTTAGGCCGAGATAGTTTGCGTGCCAGGGAATGTCGTTCTCTGGAACGTACTCGAGGTACATTCGTACCTGTTCGGCCCTGGACGTGAGGCGGATCTCGCCTCGTGCCTTGTCGTAGTTGATGACCCCGAGGTCGTCGAGTTTCGGCAGGTGTGTCTGTCGTAACGCCGTATAGACACTCTTTCGATTGTTGTAGTTGCTCTCTTCTGGTGAGTCGGACATCTCCTGGTCGGTAACGTAGTCGACGACGTCTCTGAGTTCGACGACCTCTTGGTTCGCGTTCTGCAGGTACTGTATGACGCAGACGCGACGATAATTGCTGAGTATGTCGAAGATATCGCTCCGTGAAATCGTTCCCGATTCATCCCGTTTTGGGACGCTTATTCCCCCCTTTGTGTTGTGCTGAAGACTGGTTTTCATCGTGTTTCCCCCTTTCTCCGTGTCTCTTGACGGCAAGCATCCGTCCCCCCTGGTAGCTAACGCCTACCCCATGAGATGTTGCCAGTCATCGAGAGTTAATCTTAGCCAAGTAATTAAATATATCCTACTGTTCGTCCGTCGATTGCTGACCGTTCACGCCCCAATAACGTGTTACTGAGTCTCGGTCGTGTGCAGAATGGATAATTCTCCGATTAATAACGTGGCAACCCAGGTCTATCGTCTGCTTACTTATTTTACAGTAACTTTTGAAATACATCTCGTTCTCAACCCATGGGAACGGCGAGCACCGATTAGTATCGCTCGAGCCCACGTTTCAATCATGCACTTCATCGTTGCAACCGATGGGTCAGACGAGAGTGAAGAGGCCATCCGCTACAGCACTCACCAGGCCACCGCCCTCGATGCAGCCCTCGAGGTCGTCCACGTGCTGACCCCACAGACGGAACTGATCGACGGCGAAATCGTCATGCCCGGTGGCGATCGCGCGGTCGAATACGGCGAGCAAACACTCGAGAAGGCGACTGGATTGATCGCGGACGTCCTCGAGACTCACGACACGACGCTCGACGTCGAGACGACCCTACTCGCCGGCCATCCATCAAATGCCATCACCGACCACGCTGACGACGTCGGTGCCGATGCCATCTACATCGGCCATCGCGGGCTCTCGAGTGAACGCGAGCGCCTGGTTGGCAGCGTCGCCAAGAGCGTCGTCGACAAATCGACTGTACCCGTGACGATCTGTCGGTGAGATCGGGTGGCCCCACACGAGAGGATGGTCGTCGCTCGACACCGACCGTGGTCCCGGTAAATTCCTCTTCTGGAGCACTGCACTGCAGGGTACGCCAGTTATCTACAGCGGTGGCTACGTCTTGATGCGGATCCTTCCGCAATTGGGCCCCATGCCTGGGGTCGCTGGCCACGCGATCACAGGGCAAGCTTGTCACATCAAATAAATGAGAAGCCGGAAGCTCGATTGGAGGCCGACCCAACAGGGGAGACAGGCCATCCGTGACGTACTGAAGCCGTGGGGTGGGAATCTGCGACCCGATTGGGCCGACGCAACTGACTCTGGTCCGCTATACGGCGACCCGAACGAAGGTGTCGTCCACCGGACGGGTGTCGAGATAGCCGGCCGAATGTTCCCAGCAATGCCCTGGGCGGAGGACATCGAGAACGTGAGCCCAACACTTATAGTACCAATTGAACCGATTTACACACCCTCACAGCGAGGCGGCTCAGAATCGGTGATAAACCGGCTCTGAGCCATGGTATCGTGAGAGTGTGTGCAAAGACGGTCAGTGGCTACTATAACTACGAGGTTGAGTGGTACCCTACCGATCGCCGAGGCGAGTCTTGCCACGATTTACACGTCGAAATGAAGGAAGGGACGCCCGACGTCGGTGTTGAAGTCGTCACTGACGGTAACAATACAGATTGCCTAGTGAGCAAATGGAATCGGCTCCAGAACGAAGACCGGGTCACATTTTGGATCTTCGATAGACGAGAGACCGCATGCCGATACTGGAACAAGCTCGACTCCCGTGGTGAGTTCTCCCTTGACAATCAGTGCCGAAAGCCTGGGGGGTTGGAGCGCAAAGGGTATCAACCAAAAGATCTGGCGGTCTTCAAAATCCTATCGCCACGAACCAGCCAGTGGCATTGTTCTAAGGGTCTTCCAATCACCCCTCAGAATACACAACAGTATGGAGCGTTACGGAGAATTTGTGCATTTCTAGACGCCCGGTTCGGTCCCTCTCGTGGCTCGTAACCGGCTATCCGGGTGGAGACCTCTCTGCGTAGAGAAAGAGGCCTGAATCTGACCCACTTTACGCAGGATCCTGTCAGTATTCACTGAAAACAGTGGTGAAAAATGCTTATGCTGTCGACCAACTCCACCGATTCACAGCGCACTCAGCCTCGTCGTCATGTCGCACCCATAGCGAGACGATAAATATACCTTGACGAAACCTGGTATCGACATGGCTGTACGATGGTGCCTGGTTTTAGGTTCTCCCTCCCTCATTAGTGGAAATTACGACGTTGGAAATCGCGATTTCCAAAGTCGAAAATTCTATTCAGCCGGGGTTGCTACGGACTGTATGGAGCACTTCGTTGATCGAAATCTCGAACTCGATCAACTCACAGACTGTTATAGGTCCGAAACGGCGGACTTCATCGTGATCTACGGCCGCCGTCGCCTCGGTAAGAGCGAGCTCGTGCGTCAGTCCATCGATGAGCGGGACGACGCCATCTACTACCAAGCGGTCGAATCAACTGCACCGAATCAGCTCGAACAGTTCGTCGAAACCGCTACTGCACAGTATCCCTCGTTGCGAAACGTCCGCCGCGACTGGGAGGCCATCCTCGAAGCACTCGGTGAGGAAGCTGCCGTCGTCGTCATTGATGAGTTCCCATTCCTCGTTGAGGAGGACGGGTCGTTACCGTCTCGAATTCAGCGCGTCTGGGATATGGAGTTGCAGGACACGGGGATGACGCTCGTGCTCGTGGGCTCGTCTATTAGTGTCATGGAAGACAAGGTGCTTTCTGGAAGCGCACCCCTGTACGGTCGGCGGACGGCGAGGATCGATCTCAAACCACTCGACGTGTCCGATGCGCACCAGTTCTTCCCGAAATATGACCCCGAGACTGCCATCACCGCGTGGTCGATCTACGGCGGCACACCGTACTACCTCCAGACCATTGATCCCGACCAGCCGTTAGGAACGAACGTCCAGCAGGGGATCCTATCGGAGCGCGGCCTTCTGTACTCCGAACCCGAGTTCCTGCTGCGTACCGAACTCCGACAGCCGAATACGTACTTCAGCATCCTCCGTGCGCTCGCCCACGGGCGTTTTACCCCGAACGAGATAGCGGGGATGGCTGGTGTGGATTCCGGATCGCTCAGCACATACCTTCAGAAACTCCGCCGGCTCCGCTTCGTTGAGCGTCACATCCCCGTAACGGAATCACCGACGTCTTCGAAACGCGGTCGGTATCGTATCTCCGCTCCACTGTTCCGATTCTGGTTCCGGTTCGTGTACGGAAACCAGGACCAGCTTCGTCTGCTCGACGACGACGCGTACGACGAACTCGTCGCGCCCGAACTGGCGGATTACGTGAGCCCGTTGTTTGAACGCCTCTGCCAGCGCAAACTCCCGGAGCTCATCGATCGACGGTTCCGTGATATCGGGCAGTGGTGGTTCAAGGAGCACGAACTGGACGTCCTCGGGCTCACTACTGAGGGACTCGTCGCTGGTGAGTGCAAGTTCACCTCTCGACCCGTGAGTGAAGGGGTCCTCTCCGATCTCGAACGAACAGCGTCAGAAGTTCGATGGTCAGAAGGGCCTGCAGACGGAGAGACGCTGTACGTCTTGTTCAGCCGCTCTGGGTACTCCGACGACCTCAAACGCGCCGCCGATGAGCGTAACGACGTCCTCCTCTTCGAGTTATCCGATCTGGTCACTTCCGATAGCAAGTCCTGAGCAGTATCCAGCCTCGGTACCTAACGAAGCATCGCCAGCTAACTCAGTTTGAGTCTCGATGCGGATTGACCGCTTTCACTCGTTTTGGAGGGGCAGGCCAGCCAGCGCTCACCGCTTGCTGAGACGTTTCAAATTTCAGGCTCTGTTGAGACCCTCAGTACATGATAAGAGTTGACTGCTGCATATAGAGCATCAGTGCAGCAGACGGACTCTATTTGTTTCAACCGATCTGCAGTGAATTAGCTGTTATAATAAGGGTGCGTATTGGCAGAGTCACTCCGAAAATGCAGATTCCAAGGGTGTGCGGTCGAGGCCGACAGTGTCGTAGTCCTGCTCGGTCGAAAGAACGCACCCTTCGCCGGTTGTGACGAGTCCGGCATGAAGTGCGTCAAATGGTGTGAGTTCGTACTCATCGAGGAACGCTGCGGCGGCCAGAACCGCGTCTTCGTGTTCTTTCGGTACGATCGGAACGAGTTCGAGCAAGTTGGTGATCGCCCGTGGTGTGTCGATCTCATACTCGGCAGTCTCACGATCGTAGAACAGCACCAGCACCTCGGCATATGCAAGTATCGATGTGTGAATATCATCGCGTTCGTCGAGGGCGCGGATTGCGGCCTCCTGAAGCCAGTCATCATCCTTTATCAACGCTGTGAGAAAGTCAGTTTCGACGTACACAGGTCACTCCTTACCGGCCTGTGACCGAGCTTCTGCTTCCTCTCGCACCTCTCGAGAGATCGCCTCACGTGCGTCTGTTTTCAGATCGGCGGCTTCCGTCTCTACGAACGCATCGCCAACGGCAGCTCGGAGCCCCGCAATCGGATCTTCGTCGACGGGAAAGAGAGCGACATGACTCGGGAGCTCGACGATGCGGTACTGGTTACCGAACCTCTCTCGGACGTCTTTTGGGAGGTAAATCCGCCCTCGTTCGTCCGTCGATTTTGACATGGTGTAGTATCATATCCTACGGGAAGATTCAAAAGCTTTCCCGTGATTATGATATATTTCACGTCTACTTTCCAGTCTCTACCTGTACCGATCGTTCTTTTTATCCACTGCTCGTCCCGTACTGGCCGATCACTACTCTTCCGGATCGAGCTTCAGCCCGTGCTGCATTCGCGCCCTGTGTTCAGCACGCCCTCTGATAACTATCACCGACTGAAGGTTTCAAGAAGGCCAAATATCATTATATCACGATAGGCCGAGCCAGACGCTAAAACGCGCGGTAGTGAGGGGTGTGAAAGTAATTGGACAAGAGAGGCGAATACGGGTGTTTTAGCGCATTTTCTTCTGGCCGCAGTTTCGCCAATTATCGCGGTTGCCAGATAGAGCGGGTCTCACCCAATATTTCTACAAACTCCTTTATCTGGGGTCGACAATTTAAAAATTTAGTTAATGTACGTGCTACGCTGTTGTTTAGATGACGCGGTTCTGCAGGTAATCGAGGTGCTTCGCGTTGTACACGATCTTGACCTCGTCGGTTTCGGCGGTCCCGATGCAGGTCAGACGGACGTTCTTGTCCTCGACTTCCTCGTCGCTGAGGATCTGCTGCATGTCCATCTGGATCTCGCCCTCTTTGACGATGGCGGCGCAGTTCGCACACGCGCCGGCACGGCACGAGAACGGCCAGTCGTATCCCTGGGCTTCGGCGGACTCGAGGATGTACTCGCCTTCGTTGACCTCGAGGGACCCGTAGTCCTCGGCGTCGAGACCCGCGTCAGCGGCGCTCTCGAAGAGGTCGTCGTCGTCCATGTCCCAGCCGTGGTCGTCCAGCACTTCGTAATTGAGGTATTCTACCGTGGGCATCAGCCGACAATTCGGGATGCGTACTGGTATAGCTTGCTGTTCGTTTCTAATGGTTTTTAATGCGGACGGTCGTCGTGACTGACCCCAACAGTCCCTGAAAATCGATCGACAGCCGGCGACGCCGGAGCTCGTTTTCACATCGCTTATACCGGCCGCGGTTGTTGTTGTGTTCGTGAGCGAGATACTCCTCGTCGCTGGGATCATTGTCGCCATCTTCGTTGGATATAATATCGGTGGTGCGACGACCGGTGTCGCGTTCGGACCCGCCGTGGGAGCGCACGTCCTCTCGAAGCTCGGCGCTGCCGTGTTGATGTCGATATTTTTCTTCATCGGCGGCTGGCTGATCGGTCCCGCGGTCGTCGAAACGCTCGGCGAGGGGATCGTCCCGGCCCACATCATGACGCTCGAGACGGGCATCGCGGTCCTCTTTTTCATCGGCCTGGCGCTGTTCGCCGGCAACCTCTTTGGCGTCCCGGCTTCGACCTCGATGACGGCAGTGGGGGCGATCGCCGGTCTCGGACTCGCGACCGAAACGCTCAACTGGGCGACGATGGGCGAGATCGTCTCCTGGTGGGTGGTCGCACCGGTCATCGCCTTCTGGATCAGCGGCGTTATCGGGCGGTACTTTTATCCCCGAATCAACCGGTGGGTGGCCATCTCCCGCCGTGATTCGCATCTCTGGGTCTTCGACCGGAGCTCGACAATTCCACGCATCGGCGTCGCCGAGGGGACGGATCGTCGGGAGGTCTCCGGATCGCTGCTCGTCGTCGCCATCGGCTGTTACATGGCGTTCAGTTCCGGGGCCTCGAACGTCGCCAACGCCGTTGCCCCGCTCGTCGGGAGTGAGGCCCTCGACTATCCAACAGACGTCAGCCTCGCCGGCGTGACGACGACCATCGGGAACATGGAGTGGGGCGTGATCCTCGCCGGCGGTGCCGTCACCATCGGTGCGTTCACTATCGCCCGCCGCACCCTCGAGACGATGGGCAACGATATCACCAACCTGCCACTGACGGCGGCCGTGATCGTGATGACCGTCTCCGGAACGATCGTCACGCTCCTGTCGGTGATCGGGATCCCGGTCCAGCTGGTCATCGTCGCGACGATGAGCATCGTCGGACTGGGCTGGGGTCGCGCGACCCGGACGGCAACTGTGGGCGATGCCGTCCGCGGGAAAAAAGACACGAGCGTCTCCGTCGGGGCGTTGACCGCCGAAGAGGAGGGAGAGGAAGCCCCGCCCATTGGTGAAGAAGAACCCGAAGACATTCCGAAGGCGTCGGAACTTTTCGATCCCTCGACGACGGGGCGAGTCATCCTCATCCAGAACTTCGTCCCGGTGCTCGCGACTATCGGCGCGTTCCTCACGTTCCGGTTCGTCCCGATTTTCGGCTTTTGACGGGGGCTGTCATCGCTGCTCCCCAGCCGTCACGGGCCCCATCTCGACGACGTCGGCTTGACACACCTGCTGGAGGGCCCCGCGGTCGGGCGGGCTGGCCTGACGACGAGTCGCAACGCTGATACCCTCGCTGTCCAACCGTGTTGGCATGGTTGTCGACATTACTGCGAGACTTCTGCATTTGGTGTTCGCGGGCATATGGGCAGGGGCCGTGGTTTACGTTGCGGTCGCCGTCCTTCCGCTAGCACGCGATGGCGCGTTCAACACGACCCACCCGCTCGAGGTCCTTTCGGCGAAGGTGACGACCATCTCACGCGTGAGCGCGTTCGTCCTGCTGGTGACCGGCGGTCACCTTGCTGGCGTCCTGTACACGTTCGATGGAGATGGGGGCCCGAGTCTGTTTACCACCACCCAAGGCCAACTCGTCATCCTCATGGTGGTACTCTGGTTGGCCCTCGCAGCACTGGTCGAAATCGGAGCTTCGCGCCTCGAGAGTGGTCTCAATGGCAAGAAGTTGCGGGAACCGGCCCAGCGTTCGCTCCCCTTCTTCCAGGCGGCTGCAGTCATGGCAGTCATCTTATTGCTGATCGGTGGCCTACTGACGACGGGCGGTATTCATGCCATATAGGTGCTGAGACGGTGGTTTCTTGCTCGAGGGGGTGACCGATAACGTGTCATGGGAGTGTATTTTTGCGGAAGATACTTAATCGATTGCTTGCATGTGTCGACAATGATCACCAGCAAGGACGTGGCGGTGTCGTTGCTCTTCGTGGGCACGGCCGCGGCCGCCGGGTACGTGCTGCGATCCAGACAGCAGCCTGCCGGGGCTGCCCAGTCGAAAGCCGACATCGGAGCACGACTCGTCGACTCCGTCCCCGAGGGAGCAACTGTGGTCGACGCCTCGAGTGAGCGCCTGCAGGCACTTCCGAGCGTCCTGACAGCGGTCGAACGGGCTGTTCGTACCGATGCCCGCGAGGAGTGGGCCCACGTCACCCTCGAGCGGGAGGGATCCTGGGCAGTCGTCGATGCCCTACAGCGGTCGCTACCGTATTACGGCGGCGACGACGACCGGAGTGGCGTGTACGTCCGCTATGGCGACCGACTCGTCGTCTGCAACGCGATCGGTTGGGCACGGGTCGAATCGGAGGAACGACTGAGTCGCTGACGGGGCACTGGCGGACGCCGCCGGGCCCACCACCGGTAAGACGCACACGCGAGCACCGCAGCTGACGGGACCCCGGCGGCGTTCATCTATAGTAGCCACTGAACGTCCTTGCGCACACCCTCACGAGACCATGGCTCAGAATCGGTCTCTCACCGCTTCTGAGCCGATTCGTTGTGAGGGTGTGTAATTCGTTTCACTTGTTAGTATAGTTCTGCCGACGTACTGAGACATCGCGGGAACGGCTCGGTCTCGAGCCATCGGGTTGGCTCCGGAGTTCCCTCTCAGTTTTCGAAGCGAGCCTGGACGAACGGCTGGACGTCCTCGATGTCCGAGAGTCGCGAGTCCGACGTCAGCACCGCCTCGGTCTCCTCTATTGGGACCGAGAGGCTGATCTCCTTCGTTCGGCCGTACCGCCCCTTCGAGACGACGACGGCGTTGACGATGCCGAGCATGTCGAGTTCGCTGATGAGGTCCGTGACGCGGCGCTGGGTGAGAATGTCGGCGTCGATCTCGTCACAGAGTCGCTTGTAGATGTTGAACACCTCGCCGGTGTTGATGCTGTGGACGCCGTTCTTCTCGAGGGAAATGATCGCGAAGAGGACGAGTTTGCTCTGGGTCGGGAGCGTGCGAACCACCTCGACGACCCGATCGAGTTCGATCTTGTCCTGGGCCTGGCGCACGTGTTCCTCGACGATTGTCTCCGTCTGGGACCGTTCGGCCAGTTCACCCGCGGTTCGGAGCAGATCGAGCGCACGCCGCGCGTCCCCGTGTTCCTGGGCGGCGAAGGCCGCACACAGCGGGATCACGTCCGCGGAGAGGGCACCACCCTTGAACGCCACTTCCGACCGGTGCTGGAGGATGTCCCGCAACTGATTGGCGTCGTACGGCGGGAAGACGATCTCTTCCTCGCCGAGGCTGGACTTCACGCGCGGATCGAGGAAGTCGGTGAACTTCAGGTCGTTCGAGATCCCGATGATCGAAACGCGCGAATTCTCGAGTTCGGAGTTCATTCGCGAGAGGTTATAGAGGGTGTCGTCGCCCGACTTCTCGACGAGTTTGTCGATCTCGTCGAGCATGATGACGACGACCCGTTCGGAGTAGTCGACGGCGTCGAAAAAGACGCTGTAGACCCGGTCGGTCGGCCACCCCGTCATCGGCACCTCCTCGAAGCCGTCTCTGTCGGTCTCGAGGGCGTCTATTTTCTCGTCGATTGCGCCGACGGTGTCGAACGACTCCACTGCCAGGGGATCGTTCTGGTCGGGCCCGTCAGGGGTTTCGCCGACACGTCGAGTTCGATGGCCATCGCCGGCTTCTGCCGACGCCGAAGCTGTGTTGTCCGTGGCCAGGTCCGGTTCGACCGACTCGTCCTGGGCCGTGCCTGCCTCGAGTGACTCTCGAAGCGTCTCGAGGCGGTCGATCTCGTCGTCGATGCGCGATTTGTTCTCCTCGATGAACTTGTTGGCCAGTTGTGCGAGGACCCGGTACTGGGTGTCCGTAACCTCACAATTGATGTACTCGACGTCGCATGGAACGCTGTATTTTTTCGAGGTGCTCTCGAGTTCCTTGCTGACGAACTTGGCGCTGGCAGTCTTTCCCGTTCCCGTTTTCCCGTAAATCAGAATGTTCGAGGGAGTTTCCCCGCGCAGTGCGGCGACGAGGATGGTCGCCATCTTGTTGATCTGGTCGTTTCGGTGTGGCAACTCGTGTGGGGTGTAAGACGGGCGCAACACCTCCTTGTTCTCGAAGATGGGTTCCCCGCTCAATAGATCATCGAACAGTCCCTGATTGGTCTCTTCTTCCTCGACGTTCCCGAGATCGGCCGCGAACCCAGCGGGCGATGAGTGCTCCGTCGAACGGCCGCCATCTGTCGGTTTCGTGTTATCGTCTGACATTCGTCGTACATCTACCCCCTCATTTCGTGTGGAGCGCTCTCCCCGAAACACTCACAAACCGTGAGTATGGGGCCAATGTCGGCCGTGTTTCGTCTCGAGGTGGCGCTGGCGCGTCCAGTTGATGCAAACGAACCAGAGGAACAGGTTGGTAATAAACGCTTCCCTTCAATTCGCTTCAACCGGTGCGTTCGACTGTTATCGTTTCTAAATATGGGCTAAAAACCACAGTAATTTAGGGTAGATAAATCCACTCATGGCGGCCAGAGCCCGTCTGAACCGATGTATCGAGTTTCAGTCCGGTATCGGTTCGCTCATGGTCCCGACTCGTTCGGCGGCGCACACGTTTCATACAACCTCAACGTTACCTCCGCTTCCGTTGGAACTGCCCCACCGTCGCTCGCAGGAGTCCAGTGTTTGCAGTTCCTCCGGGCCACCTGCGGCCTCGGTGTACTGACCACTCCCGTGATGAATCCCGTGTTCAGCGACCACCTCGAGCGCTATTGCTCGCCCAGTATAGTAGCCACTGCAAGTCATTGCACACACCCTCACGATACCATGGCTCAGAACCGGTGAGAAACCGGTTCTGAGCCGACTCGCTGTGAGGGTGTGTCAATCGTTTCACTTGTTACTATAGCCGCCGCATCGCAGTGCGGACCCGATGCCACCTCCCGCTCGAGTACCGCATTCCGATTGCGAGTCAGTAACCCACGACTAAAGTCGTGGGCTTCCTCCTTGCATTTCCGTGATCTTCGTTTCGTCGACCTCGTTTTGTACACGCCCGCCAGGATTCTCTCGCGCTGAAGGGTGAAATTCGGATGGATCACTCCTCACGAACGACCGTCTCACGAACCGGGTTCGAGCAAACTCTCGTACCGCGTTCCAGTCTGTTTGAGCCGTCCGACCGTCTCGAGGCGCCGATGTGGATAGGGAATGGCGTCCGCGGCGAGCGCTTCGATCGTTCGATCGACGGCGGCAGCCTCCCGAGCGTGAATCATCGTAAAGAGGGTGTACTCCCAGCCCCGTTCCGGCCGGCGCGGCCGGTGGTAGCACTTGGTGACGAAGGGGTGCTGGCCAGCGCGTTCGCCGACCACGTCGATCCGTTCCTCGGGAACCGCCCAGACGACCATTGAGTTGTGGCGGAATCCGACCGCGTGGTGATCGATCACGAGGCCGAGTCGCTTGATGAATCCCTTCGACAGACAGTCGTCGATTCCCGAAACGACCGCCGACGGCTCGAGGCCGAGTCCAGCCGCGACGTCAGCGTAAGGGGTCAACGAGAGAGCCAGGCCGTCCTGAATCGCCTCGAGGATCGTCGCGTCTCGGGCCGTCAGTTCCGGGTGTCCGCTGTCTCGATCGACCGACGACGACGGATCCGCTCGTGAGGCGTCAACCTGGTCGCGCTCGCCCCGGTCGGTTCGATCGCGGACGACCGGAAACTGCAGATCGAGACGGTATTCGGTCCGCTTTGGCAACGCGAGTGGCTCGTAGCCGGTTTTCGTTGCGATCTCCTCGAGGATCTCGTCCCGGCGAGTGCGTGAGGCTGCCGTCAGCACGAACCACATGTTCCACTCGTGATCGCGGCGATAGTTGTGGCTGACTTCTGGATAGTCGTTGACCGTCTCGGCGACCGCCTCGAACTCGTCGGTCGAAACGGCGAGGGCGGCGAGGGTGGACGAACCGATCCTGGAGGGATCGAGGACCGGTCCGAGTCGTCGCACGATGCCCGATTCACTGTAGGACCGGACTCGGTCAAGCACCGCCGTAGCCTCGAGTCCCGTGTCCGCTGCTAACTGCTCGTAGGGTGCTTCACGGATCGGAAACCCACGCTGATACTCATCGAGCAGGACCGCGTCGGTCTCGTCGAGCCCCGCTCGCCAGTCGGAGGTGGAGTCGGTCACTGCGAACCTCCATCCACGGGTGTGCTCCGCACGTTTAGAGGGTTAGTTCCGGAATCGGTTCGGCTCGAATCTCGTTGGTGATCGGCGCGCATAGTGTTACTGATTGCCGTCGATCGGGTCCATCCCGATGGTTCGATCGGTAGGCTGTCGCTACAATTGATCCGACGGCCTGCCTGGTGAAAAGTCACACTCTCTCCTCGCGTGTGTCCGTCCACCCTGTGGGAGTTCCCCCGGCGATTCTTCGAGACTGTGGAATCGTGGGGCGTCGCTATGATGTCAGAGTCCCCTCGCATTCGAGTTCGCTACTGGGCTGGCTCATGTGGGATCTCGCGGCCAACCGGCCGTCTCGAAACCGCGCCTCCGGCACTATCTTTTCTGACGGAAAGACCCACAATAGTAGCCACTGAACGTCATTGCACACACCCTCACGACTTCGCGGGAAGTCTCGTGTTTCAGCGCGGAGAGGATATCAAGCGCTCCCACCCTGTCGAGCGACGATTCCAGAGAGTTCTGTAGCATTGATTCGAACGATATGGAACTCCAGATCTTCGTACTCGGCATCGAATACCTGGAAGTAGGGGATTCGAAGGTTTCTCACCGCTTGTGCGATACTCGAGTCGAGGTTGGTCTCGGTCAGTTTTTCGAGCGGTCCGCGGGCAAGGACACTCTTCCATCCGTCATCGGTGTGATCATAAATGACGAACGACGCTCGATCGACCTGATCGACGAATTCGCGTTTGGTACTGTCATTACCATATCCGAGCCGTAAATACACGTTCTGGTCTTCCTCCTTGAACACGAACGAGACGGGAATGCTGTAGCTGTCGTTCCCGGACGCGAGGGAGAGGACCCCTGTCTGCTGATCGTTGACGAACTCCGCGATTTCGAGTGAATTCATCTGTTTGTGCTGGGTGTCGACCATGCCTGTGTAATGTTACCAGCCACCAACAATAATCCTCCGCCAGCTCCCGGAATCTAGGCGCCAGATCGTGACCGTAGCCGTCACGTACCGGCGAACGCCCACCTCGGATCGACCCTCGAGGCACGCGGCCCGTTTTCCTGTCCCGGTGGGTTCCCGGGATGCGCTCCCAGCATCGAACCGTCGGAAGGGACCGTGGCCATCGATCACGATGTCTCCAGCGTCGGACACACCCCGCGATCCGTTCCTGGAGGGGATGGATTCGGACGGGTACGCTCTCGATACCAGGAAACAGTCAGGGCCTCGGCACACACCTCCTCGTTCCAGTACGTTCATTTACCTCTCGAACCCAGTGTGAACCGATCCGTGCTCACACCCGAGGTCATCGTGTTGTTCTCGACCGTTCTCTTGGCCATTGCCGCGAGCCTCGCTTTCGTCTGTTGGTGGTGTCTCGAATCCGAACGGCTTCGTGCGGTCCGAGCGCGCCCTGACTGGTTTCGCACTCGTCTCCGCGCCATTGCACCGTACGTACTCATGTTGGCACTCGTGTTGCTCCTCAATAAGGGGTTACAGGGCTATATCGAGCGGTTTTCACACACCCATGGCGTCGATGCCACGGCGACCATCCACGCAATCGAGGGCGATTTGGTCGCCACGTTCCAGGCAGCGATTCCCGACGTCGCGATGGCGTACTTTTCGGCCGTCTACGTCGTCGGCTACGCGCTCTTGCTCGTCGCACCCATCGTGCTGTACGTTTTTGCCGAACGAGCTCGTCCGCTCAAACTGCTCGTGACGGCGTACGCGATCAACTACGCGGTCGCCGTCGTGTTTTACGCCTCGATCGTCGCCTATGGCCCGCGCAATGCCGATCGGTCGAGCGAGGGGTCCAGTGCGGATGCTCCGCTGCTCGAACTCGTCCCCGATATCACTCATCTCACTGCGCTGTGGAACACGAACACGAACGTCTTCCCCTCGCTGCACACGTCGCTATCGGTGACGGTCTTTGCCCTCGCTGCGCTGACCCGGGCGGAGTTTCGCCGCTGGTTCGGACTGTCGTCGGTGCTCGCGCTATCGATCGTCGTTGCAACCATGGCACTCGGGATCCACTGGTTGGTCGACGTCCTCGCGGGGATCGTCCTCGCGGTCGTCGCAGTAACCGGTGCCGGAGCGATCGTCGGTCGACCAAACGATCATTAGCTCACGCGCGAACCTTCGATTAACGTTGCATGCTCGCCGATGGTCGTCTGTACACGGGCTATCTGAAACGTGCCACGCGTCGACTCGGTGTCCACACCCACCTAAAATCGCTGTACTGGGGACTCGAGATCCCCTGGATTCTCTTTCGGCTCTCCAGACGGGACTCGATCGTTCACGACGTGGGCGGCGTCGACGTCGAACTCCCGCTGGAACAGTACTGGCAGTACCAGCGCTTTCGCTGGCTGCATCCCGAGATCAGGCTGTTCGAGGATCTCGTCGAGGAACTCGAACCAGGTGACGTGTTCTACGACGTCGGGGCCCATCTGGGCTGGCACGCAGTCGTCGCGGCGAGCGTCCACGACGAACTCGCCGTCGTCGCGTTCGAGCCACACCCCACGACGGCCGACCGGCTGCGGCGGGTCGTCGAAACGACCGGCCACGACATCGACGTCCGCGAAGTCGCACTCCACGAGCGGGCGGGAACCGTCGAGTTCAGCGCAGCGCCGAGTTCGGCGGCACACGTCTCCGGTGTCCAGAACGACGAGCCCACCGAAACGATCACTGTCGAGGCGGTCGACGGCGACCGTCTCGTCACATCCGGTGACCTTCCCCCACCCGACGTGGTAAAGATCGACGCGGAGGGTGTCGACGCGGCGGTACTTGCGGGGTTGCAGGAGACGATCGAAACGGCACGTCCACGCGTCATCTACTGTGAGGTGCATACCGATGGCTCGGTGATCGAAGCCCGTCTTGCCGAGTTGGGCTACCGGGTCGAACCCCTGCAGGATGCCCGCCCAATTCTGCGGGCAACGCGCAAGTGACCCACGATCGATTGGACCCCGATTCCGTCGACTGGATGGGGAAAACGTGGTCCATGGAGGGATCGACACAACTGATACGGTCTACTCCCTTTCGGTACCGCCCATCGCCACCCCGATCGAGCGACGGGGGTAACCGGTCGTGATCACTGTGCGAGCCTCGTTGTAGTCTCCGGCCGACGACACGCTTTGTGATCAAATGAGCGAGGACGTGCAGCGATCACGGTCCCAACGCCTCGAGTTGGGACAGCACCGATTGCGGGACACGCCCTCCCAGCGAGTGGCTGGGAAACGAGGAGACGACGGTCGCGTCGCTGTGATCGATACCCTCCCTGCTCGTCGCACGCCCTCGACGAAACCGTGTTGGACGCGAGGGAGTCGCTACCCACGCCTCCGAAGCGAACAGTAAACCCTACGTAGACACGGGCACGATCGATCGGTACTCTCCATGTTGGGAAGTAAACGGGGTTGTCTGCCGTCCCTCCGGGCAATCCTCGTGACCGTTCCATACGTTGTCCTGGTCCTAGTTCTCGTACACCGCATCGTTGGCCCCCATCTGTGGCGCGTCCGATTGGTCGCGGCACGGTTTTTTTGGCGATTTCCTCAGCAGTTCGTTCCGACGCCGGCTCGAGTGCTTCCGCCCCCTGACTCGGAGTTCGTGGGCGTCTGGGATCAACCACCGGCGGTGGTCCGCAAGCGGCTGACCGAGGATCACGAATTCAAGCAGCTGTTCCGAGCCTATCTCCACGCCTACGAACGGGGCGACCGAACCGTCTACGAGGTCGCGAGTTGCGCCTACCGACCCGATGGCGTGACTGGGAAGTGGCAGCTGCATGTTCGGCTGTTCCCGGCCGGCGATGGTCGGACTGATGTCTGGGCACACTGGGAGCTCAATCCCACCGTTGCACCAGTGGCACACCTCAAGCGTGAGGGCTACGATCCACAGCGTGGAGAACGAGCGCTCCGTGCGCTCTTGCAGACTGATCTCTGGGACGACCACGACTGGCACCCGTCCTAGCGCTGCACCACGTCAACGTCTCGGGGCGATACTGTTGCCTCCCGACCGTGAACCTCGCCGAGAGGCTCGCCTCGCTTGGGTCGGCGCTGCGACTCGTCTGGTTCAACCCCCTTCGGAGCGCATTCTCGCCGCGAACTCATTCGTGAGCCGCGAACTCATTTGTGAGCCGTGAGAAGTGCCGCCTCCCGGATTTGAACCTCCGTCGCACCCTTCGGGCGCGACGTGCTCTCGTTCGCTTCGCTCACGAGAACGGGGACAGCTCGATCTTCGGCCCAGTACTCTGGCTCGAACGGAAAACGTGTGAAAGAACCATGCCGCCTCCCGGATTTGAACCTCCGTCGCACCCTTCGGGCGTGACGTGCTCTCGTTCGCTTCGCTCACGAGAACGGGGACAGCTCGATCTACGGCCCAGTACTCTGGCTCGAACGGAAAACGTGTGAAAGAACCATGCCGCCTCCCGGATTTGAACCGGGGACAGCTCGATCTTCAGTCGAGTGCTCTCCCAGTCTGAGCTAAGGCGGCGCGAGTGAGTCTCGGTCGATGGAGTTAAAAAGAATTTCGAAACGGGCACGCTGTCTCCACCGAATTTGTCGCTCTCTATTGTAACCGTCCTCGAGCGGCCACGCGCCAGTAGTGTCGGTGTACCGATACAAATTGGGTTGACTTTCGGCTGCTGTGCTGTGACCAATTCACCAGCTGGGTGCCCTGAATACGGCGTCACCTGCAGTAGCCACGATCGTGTCGGTCATGGAGCAACCCTCGTTAGGGCATAGTGGGATGACGCTGTGAAGCTACCATACTAGTATGAGAATAGCACACGTTTCCTTCCTGGAGGACTTCGGAACGCGGTCGCTCACGGTTCACGGGATCATGGTACTTGCCTTCCTCAACGCGGTCCTCGTCGGACTGTTCGTCGGGGGACAGCTGGGCGTCAGTTCCTTCGTCGCGTTGCTCAACTTCACCGCTGGGCTGTGGGTCGCTCACTCGATCCATTCACTCGGCAACGCGATCGGTGATGACGAGTACGCTGGCGTTCTGAACGAACTCTTCGAGACCGCAGATCACCCCGGTATCGACATCGGGCGGTTCGGCCGGTTGCTCTCCCTCGTGGCCGCAGTGACGGCGATTTCTCTCCTCACTTCGGCGCAAGTCCTCCCTGGAGCGATCCTCCCCGTGGCGATCGTGGCGATCGGGGCCATTTCGGTGGTGACCGCCATCGTTGGATTCCTCATCGCACTCGGGGCATCGTACGACGCTGCTCAAGAACGAACGAACGCCGAGATTGACCGATACAGGGCCGATGCTGATACGGATTAGTGTCGTCTCTTACCGGTGAGTGCCAGCCCCGGTTCGGCACTCACCGGTAAATAGTGACACTAAACCGTATGAGGCCACCGACGAGCACGTGATCGATGGCTATAATAGCCGCTGAACGTCACTGCACACACCCTCACGATACCGTGGCTCAGAACCGGGTTGTCACCGGTTCTGAGCCACCTCGCTGTGAGGGGTGTAACTCGTTTCACTTGGTAGTATAGTCGTTCAACGTCGATCGTGCGGGATACACACTCCAAACAGCCCGTCGCTCGAAACCGTCACCACCTGTTGGCCGAAAGTCGGCATCGAATTCGGTGCACGTATTTCGACCCGTTGGTAAATACTCCTGATAGGTCACGGTCATTCAGGGGTATCACAGAAACAAACTGGCCCATTACCAGTCCTCCCGACCGTCTCGCTGGGGTTAGCGTCCGGATATGGTTCTCGCTGGCGTCGTCGATAGTGAGTCGTTACGCCAGCGTATGTTGGAATTTCGGATATTCAAGACACCCTTTTCCGCGCTGCTCGCGTACAAATATGTATGGAAGCGCTGTCATCGAGTGAGGAAAACGGGGACGGGCAGCTCACTGCGGACACCATCCTCGAGTTGCTCGCAAATCGCCGCCGTCGATACCTCCTCTATGCGCTTCGTGGACGCGACGAGCCGATCGAACTGTCGAAACTCGCCGAGGAGGTCGCCGGCTGGGAACACGACGTCCATCCCGACGAGGTTGCGAAAAACGAGTACAAGAGCGTGTACGTCTCCTCGGTGCAGTGTCACGTGCCGAAACTCGCCGATTCCGGTATCGTCGATCACGACGAGGATAACCACACCGTCGTCCTCTCGGAGTCGTTCAGCCAGCTCGAGCCCTACTTACAGGTCGTCGTCAAGGACGAACCCGAGAACTCTCGCCTCTCCGAGGCGCTCGACCTCGAGCAAGGGGAGGGGATTCTTCGACAGCTTCGCCAGCGACTGGCCTGACACCGTTTGCGGTGCCGTTTTAGGGGTGATTGTCCGCCCGGGTCGGCTGCATCGGAAAGGGGCGACACTACACCAGTGGGAGGATCGTGAACCCACGTTCCGCCGAGTGTCGACAATCACGGTTGTTCGGCGCTGCGTTGGCACATTTGAATCGTCACCTTCAGTGGGGCTCTGTCACCCATTCTGGGGAGTCGCCCGTGCTGGGCGAGTGAGTCATCGCTGTATGCCAGTCACTCATCGACACTGTTGTGGGACTGCATTTGGCCACCGTGGTGGAGCTCGAGTTGGTGGCTGTCGTGGTTCAAATCGTCTCTCCGCAGGCTCCCCTTCGACAATGCGAGCGCGGAGGGGGTCGGGCGGGTTCGAA
>LKND01000126.1 GCA_001564275.1 Natrialbaceae archaeon Tc-Br11_E2g14
GGAATACGTCGCGTTAGAGTCTGAAACCGGCGAAAAACTCGCGCGACCCCAACCAGCCGCCTTTCACTTGACGCTATCAAGTAAATTTCCAACCTCCCACACTCGCACCTACCCAAAAGACCGCGCTAAAGCCTGTCTGTACGGTTTTCACAACTTAAACGATGTCAAAGATGCCCGTAGAATCGCTAAAGATTTCGCTCGCTATCTCGACTCGATTCACGGAAAGCGTTTGATGCTCCAAGAGGAGCAACAGCACGATCTCCGGCTAACCCTTCCGTACCACACTCGGTTCAACAACGAGCATCGAAAACGCGAGCAGTGGGCCAGATACAACAACGCTTGGACTGCTGCCGATGCTAAATATTCAAAAGGTGTGATGCTCACCCTGACTACGGACCCGAAACGCCACGCTTCAATCGGCGAAATGCTTGATTCGCTGATGGACGCTTGGCAGCAGCTGCTCGAAACGCTGAACCAGAAGTATGCCGGAGAATCGAGACTCGACTTCATGAGGGCTCTCGAATTCGGAGGCTCCGACAAAAGTAACCATGTTGGCCTGCCGCACCTGCACGTCTGCGTCTTCGGTATTCCGTTTATCGCGCACTCCTGGCTCTCTGACTACTGGAACCAGAAACACGCAGAAATCGTGGACGTGCAGAGTATCAATAAAAGAGGTGCTGACAGCTGGACGATCCAGACAGGCCGTCACGAAGGCAAGAGCGTAGCCGGCTATCTTGGGAAGTATCTCAGCAAAACGTTTGAGACGATCGGTGACGATCCAGACGAGCTGCACGAGGCCATCGACTCTTGGGAACAGGTCGGCAATTGGCGCAACTCCCAGATCTGGAAGCTTGCCCTGTACTGGGCCAGTGGTCGCCAGTTTTGGGATTGCTCTCATGATCTGAAAGACTCGAATGCCAACGTGGATCGTCTCGAAGAGATCTCTGGCCTCGGCGAAACAAAACTTCAGCGTCTCGCCGATGCTGGTATACATACCCTGTCTGATGTCAGGCTCGCCTCTGAGTCAGATATTGCTGAAATTCAAGGTATATCGCAGAACTTCGCCGAGAGGTTAAAAAATATAGTCGGAGAACCTTCCGACTTCGATATTTATAACTTCGAATTCGTGGGTGCTGCAACGTATCAAAATATGCCTGGACACTGGTCAATGGATGCAAAACACTACGGAATAACGTCTGTAGGCTAACACTTAACCCCCTCTCAGGTTGTTAGATTAATACAAGGTTAGTTATTACTTTAATTAACTTTTGAGTAAACACCAACACATTTTGTCTTTAATACTAACCTATCTCTCTTGCTAATCGCAATGGCAACTGAAATGCCTGAAGCCCCAGATGGCTTCGAAGACGTTCAGCCAGTACAGAACGGTGAAACCGAAACTGTCGAACTCGCCTCTGGCGAGACCCTGCACGGCCCTGTGCTCGACATCGACGAAGGCGAGGGCGATTACGGTCCCTGGTTCCGTCTCACTATCAAAGACGAAGATCGCGGTGTCGTCGACTACTTCGCAAAGGATCAGGTAAAGACTGCCTGCAAGTCGGGCCAGCTCGAACGTGGCGATTCCGTCTGGATCGCTCGCGCCGTCGAGGAGGAAGAGATGTCGAACGGGAACAGCTATCTGCCGACCATCTGCAAGATCGGAGGCGGCAACTGATGGCGTACAAAAACAGCAGCCTGCTGTCGGACTATGCCCAGCTGCGGACGCTTCCTTCGCTGACCATCGCCCTGCTGGTCGTGTTTTCGGCGTACCTCTACGGCGCGATCACTCCGATCACGCTTCAGTGGGGACTCGACTACGAGATCACGACGCAAGGCGCGCTGATCGGCTCGCTGGTGATCTACGTGGTGGCGTTCGCCAGCTCGGAAACGAAGAGCCTCGAACACTACGAGAACTGGGAAATGGCACTGATCTCGTCCGGCCCTGGTATCATGCTCGCCTACCAGTACATCGACTATGTGGCTGACCAGTTCGCTGCCTACGATCCAACGCTCTACATCGTAGCGTTCGTGTTCTCGCTGATCTCCTGGGGGGTGATGGTCCGATGACTGACTGGATGCTCGCCTATGCAGATCGTCGACAGGCCGAACTCAAAGGCGAAGCCGCTCTCCGAGAACAGTACCAAACAAACCCCTTCGACGCGGCGGCCGCCCTTAACGCTGGCAAGGCCGCTGTCCTTCGGCATCTCGCCGGTGATGCATGATGTCTACACAACCTGAAACTAAAAAAAAGTCGACTGACCTGACTCGCCGCGATCTCCTCCGCCGATCGGCAGTTGGAGCTGCAACAGTTGGCGGCGTCTCCGCTGGCGCGATCCGGCTCGATCACGGCCCGGTCCAAGAATCCGAAGCTATCGCTCCGGCTGTCGCTGCTGCTGGGATTGCAACTTCCGCAGGCGTTTCTCTCGGTTGGTCACTTCGGGACTACGACCCTCTCGGCTCTGACGACCCACCGGGTGGGCTGACCGCAGAAGCTCTTTATTCAGAAACGTATTCCACACTAAACACTCGCGCAAGTACAAACGCGTCAACAATCGTAGACAACAAAAACATAGTCGAAGGGCTATCTCACACTCTCTGGGCTGATGCCAAAATAGCAGCAATTGAAAAACTCAATGACCAAGAGAGTCAAGAAGTTGTCTTAGAGGCTGCTGAAGAAGCTCTCGACGATTACGCTGCAGAAGTACAGAGTAACCTATTCAAAACATGGAACGAGGCTGTCGAAGAACTAAAAACATATCTCACAGCCTTAGAAGATCACCCCGATGCCGACCCCTACGAGGTCCTATTCGTTGGTATGGATATGGCCGACTGTGATAGTGGTCACGATATCGAACATTTCTACATTGAACTTGATGATGATGAAATAGAACTCGTAGACGGCTCTACCATGGAAATCCATCGTCTATATGGTCGCACCAATGACGAAGAATACGGATACTATTCGTGGTCGGCTGACGATATCGACCCGAATGATGACGGAGCCTGTGGTATCGCCAACCCTGACCCGGAAGTTGGAGCAGCCCGAACGGACTCTGACGGCGGCGTAATATCTCAAACCAAACTCCTCCGTTACAAAGATTGGGAAGATATTACCGACACATTTCAAGAACAATACGATGAGGTTGAAGGTGGCCTACACGTGTGGGTCGACGGCGTTTACAGTGACGTTCAGTCTGGTGAGCTCGACACAGAGGAACTATTGACTCCCAGAGAGCAGGCTGAACTAACTGCCGAAGATGAGGACTTCCCACAGGCCATAGCCGATCTTCAAGCCTTGAATGTCTCCGTCGATCTCGAACGCGAAGCCGAGATTTACTTCCCAGAAATCGAAGCAACCGTATGGGGACAAATCGGATACAACGGCGAAGACACTCTCGAAACCGGGCAAATTGACCCCGATGACAAAGACGGGTCGATTTACCTAACCTATGACATTAGCCAAGGTCAAGGCGAGTGGTCGGCCTACGAGGAAGGGATTGACGGCGGAGAACTCACCTTTACCGCCGAACCATTCGTCGACACGATCTACTACGTCGACACGGTCGCTGGCGAGACGGTCGAACTCACCGAAGACGACTTCGAGCCAGATGACGGCTACGATGAATGGACCACCGACCTAAGCGACGAGCTGGAAGACGCGATCACCGACGTTGAGCAGATCGAATACTACGCCGAAACCGAAGAGACGCAGTACGAAACCATCCAGCTGCAGGATGAATTCGAGATTGTCTCCTTTGAGGATTCGGACGGTAACGAGCACGACTCAGCCGATTTCGAGCGGTCGGAACCCCACGACGACGACAATTACATCACCGAAGAGGAATGGAAAGAAAATCAGGAACGCCACGAGGAATTGATTGAGAAGTACGAAGACGCCCAGGGCGGTGGCGGCATTCCTGGCGTCGACGACTTCGCTTTCGGTGGCCTACCAGGCGAGGGCGTTCTCCTGGCGATCGCTGCCGTTATCGCTGCACTGCTCGGGAGTAGCAGCTGATGCTTCCGGCACTGAAACTGGTCGGCCCGCTGCTCCGGGTCGGCGTCGTCGCCGTGATCGCTCTGGTACTGTTCGCTAACTTGGGGGTCTACACCCTACACGATATATTCGTGTTGGTCTGACCCCATATCACACTCCACGCTATTCATGATACCCAAACAAATAGTCATAACGCTGATACTGATACCTGCACTGTTGAGCGGCGCAGTTGCCGCCCAAGAAAACGAAACCGCCGTCGACGATGACACCAGCACCGACACAGACGGTGACCCCTGCGAAACGATCGACGAGAATACGGCGATCTGCTCCGCAGAGCTTGACGGCTCGACCGCCGAACTGATCATCGAAAGCGAGACGAACCAACGCATTACGTTCACTGATGCCGGTGCGTTCATCGAGGGCGGAGAAATCCGCTCCGACACTCGCACGATCACCGAAGGTGAGAACCGGGTCACCCTCCCGGTCACCCAGGCGGACGGCTACGCTGGCGTCTCGGTTGAAACGAACAACGTCGCCTGGGCGGTCCCGCTCGAAGAGCAAAGCCAACTCGTCAGTGGTCCGATCACGACCTCCGACCTGCACGCTGTCGGAGCTGGCTCTGCCGTGTCGGTCTCGCTCGTCGTGGTCGTCCTGGTGTGGCGATCGAAAACCGGCCAGAACACTGAACCGGAGCGGGTCGCATGACCGACGAACAAACCTCCCCTCCCGCTGACGCAGCTGCTCCTCGGGAGAATACTGACTCGTCGACGATCAACGTACTCGATCTGATCCGCTCGAACCCCTGGTATGTCGTTGCCGCGCTGCTCGCGGTCGGCGCGATCGTCGTCCTTGTCGGCGTCGACATCGACATACCGCGCTTCTGGTATCTGTTCGGCCTTTCCGGTCTCGTCGTCCTGCCCTACGGCTGGATCGTTGGCGGGAAGGTCGCCGACTGGATCACCGACCCCAACCACGTCTGGGTAGTCGACCTCGAAGCCGACGAGCTGGCAAAAACGAAGATCTTCCTCTTCCCTGGTGACGACTTCGGCGAGATGGAAGTCATCGACGGTGACGTTGACCAGGCGACTCCCAACATCGTGTTCGCCAAAGAAGTCGACAAAGAAAATCAGACGATGAAAGGCGTCTGGAGCGGCAGCATCACCGACCGCGAGATGCTGCGCGAACGTGAGAAAATCAAAGCCTGCCGGGGAATCCTCGAAGATGATGCCAAAGTTGGCTTCACCCTGCAAACCCGGTTTTGGCACATCGTTCGAGGCGCGACCACCGAGACCGTCCTCGATGTGATCGAGACCTTCGAGGATGGCGCGCTACCCGATGACGGCGTTGCTCTCGATAAGTACGTTGAGGATGCAGTCAGTCAGTACGACGTTGAGAACACACCAGGCCGAGAGCGCGATCTCGATCTATCCGACGCACCCAGCAAGCTGGACTCAGAGGTCGACGATCTCGCCGAGGCCGCCGACGCCCAGAACAAGGAGGCCCCCGCCGATGACTGACGACAGACTCCTCACCGCAGCCAAACTGTACGAGCAGGTCTCCGGTCGGATCGAGAGCCACGCCGAGCACCCGGCCCACACCGGGCTGCCGCTGTCGCCTGCCGACAGCTCCAACCTCACGTTCGTCGACCAGGCACTCCGGCAGGCCGATCGGCCCGGACTCCCCACCTCGTTAGGCGACACACAGCTCGGCGAACTGCTCGATACCCACTACCGAACGGAGGCCGCACGCCAGGCGATCGAGACCGAACACGCAACCGCGCTGTCGTACTTGGTCGGCGTCACCGAGCAGGATCTCGACGCCTCCGCGCTGCGGCTCCCGCTGCAGCTCGACGAGGCGATGACCAACAACGACGCGACCGCCTTCGTCGGCGGAGCCGGGAATCCGAACACTGGCAAAACGAACCTGATCGCGCTGCTGGCCGAACTCCGGTCGGCGACCGTCGACGATCTCCTGGTGATCTCGAACTCCCGAAGCTGGCGGCGAACCGACATGGTGGTGACCAGTGCTCATGATCTCGCGCTTACCTGCATCGAGAACCGCGATCGGCCGAAGTTCGTCTTTGTCGACGAAGGGTCGACTCACTTCGACGCCAGGACGAACCGCCGAGAGGTCGCCGTCCAGTTCACACCGCTGGCAAAGCGATTTGCCAAACTGAACGTCGACGTGTTCGCCACGGTCGGCCACACCGGCAAGGATCTACACCCGGAGCTGAAGCGACTGCTGACGCTGGCGTTCTTCAAGCACTCGAAAAAAGAAGTCGAGTTCTTCGAGAACTGGCCCGCTGACAGTGATGCACCCACCAATCGGCTGTTCGGTGGGATGGTCGAGGAACTCGAACCCGCGCTCAAAGAGCCGGACCCAGACGACGCCGCGCCTTGGGCGTGGGATTTAGAGCCGGACCTCTTCTCACGTGATGTCGACTGGGACGAGCTTGCCAACCTTCTGAAAACAACCGGACCAACAGAATAGGTGACTCCACTACTTATTATTCAACTCGTCGACC
>LKND01000050.1 GCA_001564275.1 Natrialbaceae archaeon Tc-Br11_E2g14
CTCGGCTACGACTCCGTCGACGCCGGTGCGCTCTGTTTCGCCGGCGTGGACTCGAGTCAGTTCCGCGACGCCGTCGACACGGTGGAGGCCATCCTCGAGGCCGGCAGCGAGGACACTGGCACCGACTTTCGGGTCACCGAGGACGATCACGGCTATCACTGGGTCGTCCTCGAGGCCGCCGATCCGGAGGACCTCATCACCAGCCTCCACTTCGCCGCTGACACGTTCATCGAGGAGGGATACGGCTCGCGGCTGCTGGCGGCCGTCTTCGGTTACGAGGATCGGGACGGCCCGGCCTACTGGATCTACTCGTTCCGGCGGGGTGCGTTCTACCCCTTCGCGCCCCGCTCCGGTCGCGAACGTGACTCGAGCACCGAGTTCAAACTCGAAGCCGTCCTCGACGGCGAACTCACAGTCGAACCCGACAGGGAGTACTGGTACCCGCTGTGGCCCAGTTCGAGCGGGCGTCATCCCTGGGAGTGATCGGTGGCCGTCGCGGACGCTTCCCCCCGACGTTCGGGACGGGAGTTTTTTCTTTCCTCGGTGGGACCTCGGTCCCAATGGACCTCGAGTCGATTCCGGGCGTCGGCGAGAAGACCGCCCGCGCACTGGCCGACCTCGACGACCCCGAAACGGCCCTCGAGAACGGCGACGTCGCCACGCTCGCCCGCGCCCCGGGCGTCACCCCAGGACGGGCCGCCCGCATCGCTCGCGGGGCGATCCGGCGCGACCACGACGACCCCGGCGGGTTTCTCGCCACCGACCGCGCCCGCGAGATCAATCGGACCGTCCTCGACCTGCTCAAGGACCGGACCGTCACCGACGACGCCGCCCACCGCCTCGAGACACTCTACCCGAGTCCCGCACGGTCGCGAATCGAGGAGGTACAGGCGTTCGCTGAACGCGCCCTCGAGCGTGATCCGGACGACGCGGTGCTGACGGCCCTCGAGGGGGTCGAACCACTCGAGCGACCGGGAGACGTGCGAGTGCGCGACCGCTGTCTCGCGACGACCGACGCCGAGCGCTACGCGCAGGCTCGCGAGGCCATTCCGGAGATTTCCGTCGAGATCGTCGAAGACGCCCAGGGACTCGCCGAGCTGGCCCGCGGCTACGCAACCGTGATCGCGATCGACGAATCGTTCGCCGGTGTGGCCGTCGAGGGGGACGTTCGCGTCCGACCGGACGCCCTCGAGACGCCCGCAGAAATCGTCCCGGAACGCCCCCTCGAATTCTTCGCGCGCAATCGCGATCGGTTGCGCGCGGCCGTCGCCGTTCACCGCGCCCTCGGGGACGGCGAGGGTTTGGGACCGGCCGGTGACGAGGCATGGGCTGGCGATCTGGACCTCGAGACCCTGGAGGCCGGCCTCGAGCGTCTCGAGGCCGACGGCACCGTCGCGGGCGACGACGAACTCGACCGACTCACGGTCGCCGTCGACGATCTGGATGCCGTCATGGGCGTCGGTGAGAGCGTCGCCAACGACCGGCTTCGAGAGGCAATCGAGGAGCGGGACGTCACCATCGAGGGCGCGGACCTGCTCTCCCTGGTCGAACGTGGGGCTGGCGTCGACTCGCTTTTGTCCCGGGAACTGGCCGACGAGTACGCCGCTGCCGTCGACGCGGCCCGGGACCACGTCATCGACGCGCTCGACCTCGACACCGGCGAGGCCGAGATCGCGACGCGAGCGTTCCCCGACGAGCCGACGTTTCCCGTCGAGCGCGACGAAGGGGTGGTCTCGCGGCTCCGAGAGGAACTCGTGGCCGCTCGCGACCGTCGGGCCACACAATTGAAGCGGGAGCTCGCCGCGGACCTCGCCGCCCAGCGCGAGGCCGCCCACGAACTCGTCCGGACGGCGATCGAACTCGACGTGGAACTCGCGATCGCCAGGTTCGCGGCGGACTACGACTGCACGATGCCGACGTTCGTCTGGGGGGAGGCGAGTGACTGCGAGCAGGCCAGCGACGACAAGGCTGCGCCGGTTCCCGAAGTGGGCTTCGCCATCGACTGTGGGCGCTCGCCCGTCCTCGAGGAACCCCTCGAGGCCATCGATCCCGTCGACTACGCGGTGTCGGGCGTCACCCTGCTCTCGGGGGTCAACAGCGGGGGCAAAACGTCGACGCTCGACCTGGTCGCGAGCGTGGTCGTCCTGGCACACATGGGGCTGCCCGTCCCCGCCGACGAGGTTCGCCTCCGGCGGTTCGACGACCTGCACTATCATGCCAAGACCCAGGGGACCCTCGACGCGGGTGCCTTCGAGTCCACCCTGTGGCAGTTCGCCGACCTCGCCGATGGGGGCGAGGGATCGCTCGTTCTCGTGGACGAACTCGAGTCGATCACCGAACCCGGGGCGAGCGCGAAGATCATCGCGGGCATCCTCGAGGCGCTGGCCGAGAACGGGGCGACAGCGGTGTTCGTCTCCCACCTCGCGGGCGAGATCCGAGAGATGGCCAGCGCCGAGATCGCCGTCGACGGGATCGAAGCCGTGGGATTGGTGGACGGCGAACTCGAGGTGAACCGCTCGCCAGTCAAGGACCACCTGGCGCGGTCGACCCCCGAACTCATCGTCGAGAAACTCGCGGGTGAAGCCGACAGCGAGTTCTACGGCCGGTTGCTCGAGAAGTTCGAGTGATGGGCGACCGGCGACGTCGTTCCCCAGTGGAGACGTCGTCCGGCTATCAGGGGGCGACCTCGGGTGAACCGGTTCCACGAATGCGACGAAGGCCGCGATAGCCGCCGACCGTCACGAGCAGGGCCGCCAGCATGGCAAGAGGGAGGCCCGGTTCGGCCGACACCGAGAGCTGGCCACTGGGGTAGCCCACAGCGAAGACGTGCTCGAGGGAGGTGTAGATGAGTGCGAGCGAGCCGAGGGTGAGCGCGCCCGCGGCGGTCGTGAGCGTGGTGTCGAACCCGGTCCACTCGCGGGTGGAGACGACGTAGAGGACGATCACACCCGTAACGGGCGTCAGATAGCCGATGCCCGTGAGGCCGTTGGCGGTGGTCGACGTGCCCACCGCCTCGACGGTCGCCCAGGGAAGGAACGAACTCGCCACGAGGAGTGCGCCACCGATAGCAGCGAGGCGTCGGTCGTCGTCAGCTGGCAGGGATACCATGGCTGCCCTGGTCTCGGCATCCGATATAAATACAGGGCCGGTGATGGAAGTCGGGGCGACAGGGGGATTCGAGCTGGGAAACAGGCCCCGAACCACAGCAGTTCAGGGGGTCTCCGCGACGAGGACACGCCTCCTCTCGAGAGACGAGCCGTGAGGAGACGGTGAGCACCGCCGGTGTGGCGCAAACAACTAAGTGGGCTCGAGAGCCAGGTGAAAGTGATGACCGGCGACCCCGAGGAGGGGATGTTGTCGTGGGACGAATCCGTGTTCAGGAACGAGCACGTCTTCGAGATCGATTACGTCCCCGAGACGTTCCGTCACCGCGACAGCCAGATGCAGAGCCTGAGCTACGCCCTGCGTCCGGCCGTTCGGGGCTCGCGGCCGCTGAACGTGATGGTCCGTGGTCCCCCTGGCACGGGGAAGACCACCGCCATCCAGAAGCTATTCGACGAGATCGGGGCCCAGACACGAGACATCCAGACGATACGGGTGAACTGCCAGGTCAACTCGACGCGGTACTCGGTGTTTTCCCGCCTGTTCGAGGGCTGTTTCGACTACGAGCCACCCTCCTCGGGCATCTCGTTCAAGAAGCTGTTCGGCCAGATCGCCGAGAAACTCGTCGAGGACGAGCGGGTGCTGATCGTCGCCCTCGACGACGTCAACTACCTGTTCTACGAGAACGAGGCCTCCGACACGCTGTACTCGCTGCTCCGGGCCCACGAGGAACACGCCGGCGCGAAGATCGGGGTCGTGATCGTCTCCTCCGATCCCGCCCTCGAGCCGATCGACGAACTCGACACCAGGGTCCAGAGCGTCTTCCGGCCCGAGGACGTCTACTTCCCAGTCTACGGCCAGGGCGAGGTCGCCGACATACTGCGCGAGCGCGTCGAGCGGGGCTTTCACGAGGGCGTCGTGGCGACGGACGTCCTCGATCGCGTCGCCGAACTCACCGCCGAGAGTGGCGACCTGCGCGTCGGGATCGATCTGCTCCGTCGAGCCGGCCTGAACGCCGAGATGCGCGCGAGTCGGACCGTCGAACGCGAGGACGTCGAAACCGCCTACGAAAAGTCGAAGTACCTCAGCCTCTCCCGGAGCCTCCACAGCCTGAGCGAGAACGAGCGTGCCCTCCTCGAGGTCCTGCTCGAGCACGACGGCGAACAGGCGGGCGACGTCTACGACCTGTTCCACGAGGAGACGGAGCTGGGATACACCCGCTACTCCGAGATCGTGAACAAACTCGACCAGCTGGGGCTGATCGACGCCGAGTACGCCGAGATCGACGGCCGTGGTCGCTCCCGATCGCTGACGCTGGCCTACGAGGCGGACGCGATCGAGGCCCGACTCGAGTAGTCGGGAGTGTCGAGTGGGTGGTCTCGAGTGATCGACTACTGAGCGTTACCGGCCGCCCTCGCTCAGCCCCTCCAGTCGCTGTTTTGGGCGTCCATCCCGTTCGGCCGCGTCGCGATCAATGTCTCCTCGATCGGTATCGCCACGGTCGGCCGAATCGCGAACGGCCGACGACACTGATTCTCGAGCGTCGCCGCCGTCTGCCGACGCAGCCACCGGGCCGCCATCCGTTTCGGCGACAGGGCCGGTGACGAGTTGTGGGCGGTCACTCGGGTGTTCATGTCCGACGAGCCCGCGAAGCTGGTCCCCGAGGGCGGTCTTACAGAACGTCCACCCGTCCTGGAGGAACGGGCCGAGGTCGTCGGCGACGGCGTAATCGAACCGTGGTTGCTGGACGATCGAACTGGCAACCGACCACGCAGCCGACCCGACGTTCGGCCGATCGACGAGCGGGAACTCGTCGGCGAGGACGCTGTGCAGGTAACAGGCCTCACCCCGCAGGAGGTGGCCCCCGATACCGACTTCGTATTCGGGGTCCCGATCGACCGGCTCACCCGTCGCGAGTTGCCAGTAGTAGTGGGGGAAATCCACGCCAGCCCGGACGGTAAACGGCAGCGACGACCAGAACCGGGGGTTGATCTCCATGAGCTTGAACTCGCCCGTCTCGGGATCGCGCAGGAACTCGACCATCGCCAGTCCGTGCCACTCGAGTTCGTCGAGCAGTGCCAGGCCGGCAGCCTCGAGATCGGGGATATCGGTCGACTCACGGTAGGCGCTCGGCCCACCGCTGTACTTGTATCCCCGGTGCTGGCAGTGCTGGAACGTCGCCAGCGCCTCCCCCTCGTCGTAGAGCGCGAAGAAGCCGTACTCCCGGGTGTCGGGGACGTACTCCTGGACGATCGGGACGTGGCCCCACGTCTCGCGAATCGACTCGAGGTGCGGTGGCGTGCCGGGTTCGTGGTAGACCGTCGAGCCGATGTCGCTGCCCTGGGCCTCCTGGCCGATGTACTCCGGGGCGGCGACGGTGTATCGGGGTTTGACGATCGTCTCCCGGGACCAGTCGTCCCAGTCGGTGAGGAGCGTCGTGTCGGGCATGCCGACACCGGCAGCCTCAGCAGCGGCGAACAGTTCGACGCGGTCCTGGACGCGCCGGAGGGTCTCGAAGGCTGGCCAGGGTGTCGCGACGACGTCGGCGAACTCGTCCTTTCGTGCCGAGAGGACGTAGACGTCCTCCTCACGAACGGGGATGATCGTCTCGATAGTCGACCGCTCGGCGAGTGCCAGCAGCGTCCGGCCGTAGGCCTCGAGATCGGCTCGCGGATCGGGGAGCGTGACGAACCGATCACAGTGTCGCGAGACGGCAGCGGGGGTGGTTCGGGTTTCAGACCCGACGACGGTGTAGACGCCGCGGGGGTTGAGCGAGCGGAGACAGGCGACGGTGCTGGGGGCGGTAATCCCGGGGACGATGACGCCGCGTGTGTCCGTCGTCTCGGCCCCGGTTCCCACACCCTCCTCGTCGTCGTAGCTGGCCGACTGCATACCCCTTCGAGGGAGCCAGCGTGGCATTGTTATGGGTTGATTACCGGATCAACGACGGCCTACAGGGACCTCACGAGGGGCATCAGGCCTGGTCGAGGCCCTGACGATACCGTTCGGCGTGATCGAGGGCGGCCTCGAGGTGGAGTTCGGTATCGCCGGTCGCCCCCTCGCTGACCTGTCGGAGGGTGTTGAGGTGGGCATCGACAACCGAGTGGTCAGGTTGCGTCTCACCCTCGAGGATAGCGTCGAATCCCTCGGCGACCTCGTCGACGGCCGATTCGACGGCTTCCTCATCGTTCTCGGCGACTGTGTGGGCGGCCTCGAGTTCATCGCGTGCCGCCTGCAGGTGATCGGTGGCGGGCATATCCTGTCGCACGTCGACGAGCACCAAAGACCTGGGCGTGTTCGACGATCGCGATCGGCCGAGACGACATCGACACGCGTTTGCCCGCCGAGTGCGTCCGATCGCGATATGCAGCGACGGGCGCTCCTGGCGGGAATTCCCTCGGCTACTGGGATCAGTCTCGCAGGGTGTCTCGGCCGGGAACAAGCCGACGTAGAGTTACTCGAGACGTCGGCGAGTCGCCTGGCCCTCGACCTGGCTTCGGTCACCGAGATTGCCGAGCGGTGGGCCCTGGCAGACGAGCACGAGGCCTCGGGGACCGACGAGGAGATCACCATCCGACCCGAACCCGACGAGGACCCGATCGTCGACGTGGCTGCGACCAGGAGCCACGAGCGGGCGGTGCGGACGTTCGTCGACGAGGCCACCGAGGAGGAACTCGTTTCGGGGGTGGCAGTCTACGACTCGATCGACGACGCAAGAGACGAGTGGGACGACGAACTCCGGGACCTGTCGGCCTCGTTCGTCGCCTTCGAAGCCGACGTCGGAACCGAGGCCCTGGGCCTCGGCTCGGCGGCTCCGTTCGTGCTCTTTCGTCAGGCCGAGGCGATCGGCTTCGTCCGCCACCGCGATCCAGTTGCGGCCGCCGAGGCACCCGAGGACGACGATCCGACGATCGACATCGAGGAGGACGACGAACACGAAGGGCCCTCCGGTGGCGACGCCGACCTCGTGATCGAATATGCAAGTCACAAACACGAGGGATGGGGCTGATACGGTTTGCTGTGGCTGGTGACCGGTGATTGCCCGTGCCGGATCGGCAATCACGGTGTGAGGACAGAAAACGGTATGAGCGGTCGTTGTCGGCACGGCCCTTCGAAAGCCCGTCTCTCGACGACCAGCTCTCCCCGAGCAACTGGTATTCGACCATCAGCCCTCCTCGAGCAGTCGCCACTCGACGAATCTGGTGACAGCCTCGAGGGTCGCATCACTCAACCGATCAGTGTAGACGAAGCGGTCGACCCCGTCGTACCCGTCGTGTCGATGGAATCGCTCGTGGTTCGCACACCCGCTCCCGTGGAAGCGAGTGCCGCCCCCGACCTCGTTCGGCCCGGCGTAAGCGGTCGCCATCGGCGAGACCTCGAGGGTGCCCTCGTCCACCCTGATCGCCTGTCCGAGATCGTGATCACAGCGACTCTCGACGACGGTTTCGACGACCGAGGAGGCAAGGAAGGTGTGCAACGCCTCGTGGATCGCGATATTTCTGGTCACCGCGGTGGAATCCCATCGTTCGGTTGCACCGACGTTGGCAACCACCTGCGCCCCCTCGTCGGGGACAGCCGCCACATGGCCGTTCGGTCGACGGGTCCCACCGTAACCGACGTCGTACTGGAGCGGTCCCCACCACAGCAAGCAGTGGGAGGTATGCCCGGTGAGAGTCCCTCGGGCGTGTACCACATCCCGGAAGGAGTCAAGCAGTTGCTGGCGAGTGGGGGCGACCACTGCCCGCGGGGAGTCGACCGACTGCAACGAGCGGTCGACTCGCCCACCCCGCTCGACGACGATATCGACTCCCTCGAGTCGGCCCTGCACGGCGGCGTACGACTCGAGTTGCTCGAAGCCGTCCCTGATCGCCTCGAACGCCGTCTCGAACGGCGGAGCCCAGCCGGTGGACGCTCCCGACCACCCGTGACGAGCCCAGACCGTCGTGGGCAGGGGGCCAGGATACACCCGGACGTGGACCGGGGCCGAATCGGCCGGCCGAGCGTCACCGCCAGTCGACGAAAGGATCGACGCTCCACCGAGGGCGGCCAGCACTTCCCGCCGACTGGTGAGGCCGCCATCGCTCGAGGTCGACGGCGTGGCGTCGCCATCACCCGTCGACATACCACCGCTCGGGAGCGAGTATGCCATCGGGGCTGGAGACGTCGCCACCGCCTCCCCGACGGTGGCCGACGCGGCCAGGACCGATGGCACCCGCGTTTTGAAACTTGTTTGGCACCACGTTCATACCAGAAGCGTTACAATGACTGACGATATTACTCTTTGTCCGGTATTTCCGCCATACAGGACACTATGGGCGATCTAATAGCATTTTTCTATTTTTCACAGAGTCACTAATTCGAGGACATATCCCCTAACAGACTGCTTTCGAAGATGGTCAGGAATTGAAAACTGCCATCGAAGCTTGACAGTGACGATCACTGAACCGGACCGTGATACTCCACGTCTCCGAACCGGAGGCTGACTGGTCACAACACCGGATCACCGCACCAATGTCAGCCGACAATGCTCACTCGAGCGGGATCGATTCGACGGTTCGATACCGTGGCCCGTCGGCGGTGAGAACGCTCTCGGTAAGTCGAACGTCCGTCACCGACATCGAGCCGACCGTCGGCGACTGTTCGGTGACCACTGACTGAACGTGGGACTTCCCGCCCCCGTGATCCATCCGGCCGATCGTCACGTGGGGCGTGAAGCCGTGGTCGTCCGGCTCGAATCCGAGGGGGTGCAGTTCGTCGACGACGGCCTCGTGAAGGGCCTCAACCGCGGTCACACCACGTTCGACACCGATCCAGACCACACTGATGTACTCGAGGGTCGGGAAGACGCCCAGACCGCCGAAGCGAAGCTCGAACGGCTCGATGTTGGGGTGGGCGACGGCGCGCTCGAGAGCCGAGATGATCGTATCGCTCCGATCGGTCGCCACCTCACCCAGGAACTGGAGGGTGACGTGTGCCTGCGTGGGATCGGTCGCTCGCAAGCCGGCGGCCGGCTCGAGGGTGGCCTGAATCTCGCGTATGGGGTCGTGAAGCGGTTCGGGAAGGTCGAGGCTCACGAAACAGCGCATACGGCTGGGTGGAGGTGACGTGACTTCATAGGGGTTGGTGTCAGTGAGTGCTCACGAGGGTCAGGGGTCGACAGGGAGTGTTGACCACCTCCGTGGATCTATCCGCCCAGGGGTCGAGACACCATCGATCCACAGACTCCGTTCGTACCCGGTCGAGTGTCCATGAACGGAGGGCTTAACCGGCCAGCCGGCGAACGCGAGCGTATGACCGATCGAGCAGACGACGGCGATCGCCGCCACCGGTTCTCGGCCGGCAGTGGCTTCGACGAAACCTACGAGGAGTTCGACCTCGACCCCCCCGAACTCGCGGTCGAGCCCGGCCGCGTCGACCCGATCGATTCCCGGGCACTCGCCGACATGCTCGACGAGCGACAGGTTGGGTCCGACGACGTCGACGCCCAGGAACTGCTCGACGTCGGCCTGAGTTACACACAGATCAACCGCTACGAACAGGCGACTGAGGCGTTCGAACGCGTGGCCCGTTTCACCGACGACCCAGGCCTCGAGCAGGAGGCCTGGGTCAACAAGGGCGTCGCCCACGCCGAACTCGAGGAGTACGACGAAGCAATCGGGGCCCACCAGGAGGCGCTTCGAATTGCACGTGAGGCCGACGAGGACGTCGGCGACTACGACCGAGCCTCACCCGAACACACCGCCACAGCGCATACGAACCTCGCCTACGCCCTCTGGGAGTTCGGCGAAACCGCCGAGGCGCTCGAGCACGCCGAACGGGCCGTGGAGGTCGACGAGCGATTCGCCGAGGGATGGTACAACCGTGCGTTCTTCCTCACCGATCGCGGGTTGACGGAGGAGGCCCTCCACTGCATCGACAACGCGATCCGACTCGGCCTGCGCAACGCCGCCGTCGTCGAGGAGAAAGCCCGCATCCTCGAGGAACTTGGCGAGCACGAGCAAGCCGACGAACTCGCCGACGAGGCTAACGAGATGCGCGAACGGGCCGAACAGCAACTGGTCGACCAGCGCGAACAGATGCGTGAGTGATCGTGACGGGTGAGTCGACACACGGTGACGGCGGACACGGGGACGCTGACGTCGACAGCCCGTCAGCCGACGATGGTCGCGAGCGGACAGCGACCACGAGCGACGACGCCAGCGGGGCGACGATGTTGCTCGTCGAACGCGAGACGCCGAAAGGGTTGCTCGTCTCCGTCTGTGACGCCGACGTCGTCGGGGAAACGTTCGAGGGCGCGGGCGGAGACGTGACACTCACCGTCGACGAGGCGTTCTATGCGACTGACGCAACCCGCGCCGACGACACCACCGTCAGGGAGAGCCTCGCCCGTGCGAGCGTCGCCAACCTCGTGGGCGAGTACACCGTCAGCGTCGCCATCGAGGCCGGGTTCGTCAACGCGGGGAACGTTCTGGAACTCGAGGGAACCCGTCACGCGCAGTTTTTGCGGATGTGAGAGCCGGCGCACCACAGCCAGCGACATCCTATAACCCACCGTCGACCGCAGCGCTCGATCGATCGTGCACGGTCGTTCCGGACGGAGCCGTGTCACCACGGGAGTGGGGTACCAGGAAGGGACCGTTTCGGCACCGAAATGGGATCAGTCGACGACCTCGACGTCATCGAATTCGAATCTGGCTCCGCCCTGCTCGCTCTCGAGCAGGCGAACCGTCCAGCCGTGGGCCTCGGCAATGTCCGAAACGATCGCCAGCCCAAATCCGGTTCCGTCACCGTCGGTGGAAACCCCCACTTCGAAGACCCTGTCGCGTTCGTCAGCAGGAATTCCACAGCCATCGTCGGCGACGTAGAAACCGCTCCCGTCACGCAGCTCACCGACCGTCACCGTGATCGGTTGGGGCCCGCCGAGATCGTCCCCATCCTCACTCGCCACCACTGCCCCCTGGGCGTGGCCGTGCTCGAGGGCGTTCGAAAACAGGTTTTCGAGCAATTGCTGTAACCGACTCTCGTCGGCCCGAATCCGCAGTTCAGTCTCGTACTCAATGGTCGCGCCATCGGTCTCGAGCCCGCTCCAGCACTCGGCGACGACCGTCGACAGGTCCACCGTGAAGATATCACCGACCTGGCGTCCATCACGAGCCAACGTCAGGACGTCCTCGATCAGTTCCTCCATTCGATCGAGTGCCCAGGCAATATCCTCGAGGTGTTCGCTCTCTCCGTCGAGTTCGGCGTCCAGTATCTCGAGACGGCCCATCGCCACCGCGAGCGGGTTCCGCAGGTCGTGTGAGACGACCGAGGCGAACTCCTCGAGTCGGGCGTTCTGTCGCTCTAGATGCCGTTCCTGTCTTTTCCGCTCGGTGATCTCCCGAATCGTCACGAGGATGCCGTCGATCGGCGGGTCGTCGAGGTAGTTCTGCACTCTCGATTCGAACCAGCGCCAGCCGCCATCGGCGACTGCAGCCCGATATTCGTGGGCGTTGATCATCGACGGGTCCTCGAGAACGGCCTGAAACTCCGCGACGACAGCCTCACGCTCGTCGGGATGGATGTACTCGAGGGGATCGTCGCCAGTCACCTGCAATGGCTCGTAATCGATCGCGTCCGAGACGGGGCTCTGGTACCGAACGGTGAGATCCTCGTTCAGAATAATCATGAAATCCGGCGTTCGCTCGACGAAAAACTCGAATCGCTCCAATTCCCGCTCCCGCTCGATCCGGTCGGTGATATCGGAAAATATCGTGATGAACGTCCCCTCCATCGGTGCAAACGCCGAGACGTCGTAGTGGCGGTCGAGCGGTTCGGCGTACGACTCGAACCGCGCGGTCGCCCCTTCCAGGGCGACCGCGCCGTAGCGCTCGATGTACCCCGTCTCCTCGAGTCCAGGGATGACGTCAGTTGCCCGTTCGCCAACGATTGCTGCACGTGAGAGGCCGGTCAGTTCCTCGAATCGGTCGTTGACGGCCCTGAACACGTAATCGATCGGCTCGCCAGCGTCGTCCGTCAGGATCTCGTGGATCGCGATGCCGTCGGTCGATTCCTCGAACAGCCCCGTGAGCAGCTGCTTGCGTTCGTGATCGTCGGTGACATCCTGGTAGACCCAGAGGTTCGCCTCACCCGTCGGAAGGTCGTACGGGACGTAATCGCGCTCGAGGCGTCGGCCATCGGCCAGTTCGAACTGTTCGCCCATCACCGGGTCTCGGGCCTGGAGACAGCGCTGGATTGAACTTCGAAACGCCGCCGGATCCTCGAATATACCACCGAGTTCCTCGGCAAGCGCCGCACAGTCGCATCCGTGGTAGGCCGCTGGATTTCCCTCGGCCCCGAAGATGGTGAGCAGTTCAGCGTTGACGGCGAGGATCTCCCGAGAATCGTCCTCGACCAGCACACCGGCGGGCAAGTTCTCGATCACCGTCGAGAGGACCGTCTCCTGGGTTTCGAGGGCGGTTTCGGCACGCGATTGCCCAACTGCGTTCAGCAACCGATTCGCCAGCAGTTCGTACTGTTCCGTCCCGGTCTGTTTCTGCAGATAATCGGTGACCCCGGCGGAGATGGCCTCGCTCGCGACCTGCTCGCTTCCCTTCCCGGTGAAGAGGACGAACGGCAATGATGGGTACTCCTCGCGAACCGCGTTCAGGAACTCGAGGCCGTTCATCCCTGGCATGTCGTAATCGGAAACGACGGCGTCGTAGGGCTCGTCCTCGAGCGCCTCGAGAGCCACACCAGCGCTCGTGACGACGTCGACCGCGAGGCGATCGTCCTGGCGCTCGAGAAAGGTTACGGACAGCTCCGCGATCGAGCGCTCGTCGTCGACGTGCAGGACTCGAATCGGGTCGGCCATGCGGGTGAATGTGCTGGCGCCAGCAAAACCGTTGTGGCATCCGTGAGATTGGTGTCCACCTCGAGGGGTCCCCGGAAACGGTTCGGGGCCAGCCCGTCGCCGGTCGGTCCCAACACGTCGATGGGTTGTGGGTTTAGTTCAATGAGTGTAACACTTTGCTATGGAAATCGTAGTGTAACACTATAGAAAGTGGAGTCAACGACACCCCGATGAACGGTCCGGGTTGTCTGGTCAACGAATCCTGGTGGGCTCTCGAGTCCACGTCCGACTACTGACAACCACCGTCAACTCTACTCCCCACTACCGACAACCAACCTCGAGCGCACCCCCTCACCAGCGAACGCCTCACTCGTGTGCCATTACCAGCGAACGCCTCACTCGTGTGCCGCCGAATTGTCCTGGGGATCGTACCCAAGCACCGCTCGAGCTCGGTCGATCGAGTAGTACTTTCGATCGTTATCGGAGATGCCGTACACGATCTCGTAGCCGTACTCGGCCCGGATGGCCCGATCGATCAGGTGGGCACAGTCACGGTAGGACAGCCACATTGCCTGGCCACGCTCGTAGTCGATCGGCGGGTGGCCCTCGGTGAGGTTCCCGATCCGGATACAACACACCGAGAGGTCGTGTTCGTCGTGGTAGTAGCGTCCGATGGTCTCTCCAGCCGCCTTCGAGACGCCATAGAGGTTGCCGGGTCGCGGGAGTTCCGTCCCGTCGAGCCGGAAGTCGTCCTCCGACCGGTACATCTCGGGCGTCCGGGCGTCGGATTCGTAGGCCCCGACGGCGTGATTCGAGGAGGCGAAGACGACCCGATCGACCCCGGCATCGACGGCCGCCTCGAAGACCGTCTGGGTGCCGTCGATGTTGTTCCGCAGGACGCTGTTCCAGGGTGCCTCCGGCCGGGGGTCACCGGCGAGGTGGACCACGACGTCGACACCGTCCATCGCGTCCAGCACGGCCGCCCCGTCCGTGATGTCGGCGACGATCGTCTCGCCGGGATACTCGCCCGTCAACGGTTCCCGATCGAGCAACCGCCACTCGTGGGCGTCGGTGAGCTCGCCGAGGATGGCATCCCCGACGCGACCGCCGGCCCCCGTGAGCAGGACCGTGTGCATTCACTCGAGTGGTGGTGAAGCGTCGATAAGAAACGTCCGGTTCCGCCCCATCGTTCCTCGCGGTGTCGTATCGAACGGGATGATGGCCCGCCGGTCACCGCGAGACGATTCGATACCGATCACCCTCGAGGGCGACGAGCGTCGCGGGTTCTCGCATACTGACGACCCGTCCCGTCGGCGTCGCCTCGATTTCGGCCCGGGCGTCGACGCCCTCGAGCGTTCCTAACAACTGCGCCGAAGGTGGCTTCTGGGCGGCCCCGCAGTCGTAAATCGTGAGCAGTCCTCGCTCGCCTTCCTCGCGCACGTAGACAACGATGTGGGCGTGGGCGGGCAGGTGCCAGCGTTCACCGCGATCGGTGACGGGAACGAGGTGGTTCATACGCGAACGTTCGCTCGAGAGGAGATAATGGTGTCGTGGCCGTCGAGGTCACGTTGCAGTTGCGACCAGTTTTCCGGCCAGTTATCCGCGTCAATCACAGAAATCCGCCACAGCCTGCCACCGACCGGGGTCGGAGCAATCGGCACCCTTACCGCTCGCCCACCGAAGGCACGATCAATCGCTCACCGCAGACGACCGCCCGCCAGCCCCGTCAGCGTCCTCGAGGAGCGGCGTTCCGTCGGCCCGCGGTCCAAGCTGCGGGCCAAACGGCGACTCATCGGGATCGATCACGCGTCGACGCTCGTAATCCGTCGATCGCTCCACTGGAATCCGTCCGATCGAGGTGATCAGGTCGACGTAGTCGGCGAACGACCGAAACTCCCCGTGTTGGCCACCCGCCCGCGTGGTGATCTCCTCCGAGAGAATGGTCCCCATGAAGTCGTCGGCCCCGCAGGTCAGCATCTTCAACCCACCCGCGTCGCCGTACTTGACCCACGAGGACTGAATGTGCTCGATGTTGTCGAGGAACAGCCGTGAGACGGCGATCATGAGTTCGTCTTCTGCCTGGCTTGCACCACCTGACACGACGCCGTGTTCGAAAAGCGGCGTCCGCTCGTGAACGAACGAGAGCGGTACGAACTCCGTGATCGCCCCCTCCACCCGCTCCTGGAGCTGCCTGACCCGCTCGAGGTGCCGAACGCGATGGGCCTCGTTCTCGACGTGCCCGTACATGATCGTCGCCGTCAGCCCGAGTCCGACCGCGGCAGCGGCCTCCATGGCCTCGAGCCATTCATCACTCCCGATTTTGCCCGGACAGATCACGTCCCGAACCTCGTCGACCAGGATTTCCGCGGCCGTCCCCGGGACAGTATCGAGCCCCGCTTGCTCGAGTCGCCCGTAAACCTCCTCGTAGGACCAATCGGTGCCGCGTCGAGCGTGGTACCCCTCCTCAGGTGTCATCGAGTGGACGTGTACCCCGTCGACGCTCATCGCCTCGATCTGGTCGACGTAGGTGCCGGGATCGGTCGCGTACATCTCCGGCGGTTTGAAGTTACACGCCTGTGGCTCGGGATGGGTCGACAGGATCTCGAGGTGTTCCTCGTCGAGGGCGAATCCGGGGTGGAGTCCCGAAACCGAACACACCTCGTAGATCCCGCGGTCGACCGCGTCGCGGACGATGGCCCGCGACTCGGCAGGCGTCTTGGTAAATCCAGCCGTTTCGGGCCCGTCGTAATCCGCCTCGAACGTGTGGGCCGCGTCCTTGAAGTTACAGAACAGGCAGCCGACGTTACAGGCCGTCGTGACGTTGTTGTTGAGGTTCGCCACGAAGGTGACCGCCTCGCCGACGACCTCGGCCCGTCGCTGGTCGGCCGCCTCGAGCACCAGTTCCTTGCGACGGCGGTCGATGCCCTCGCGGTCGGTGCCCGTCGTGAGCAGTTCGATGCCGTCGTCCACGGACAACCGCGTCCCAGCCCGCGCCTTCTCGAGAGCGTTCTCGAACGACTGATCCGTCTCGGGAACGTGTTCGAACGCGAGGTCCTCGGTAGCCACCGGCCCGTCCATCGTCGTGACGAAGTGCCCACGGCAGCAAAAGCGTGGTGAATGCCTGCGCGGTGGCCACGATCACATATTGAAACCTTCTTGAGGGACCGCACCGCCAACTCGAGTATGAACGGTGGCGCGACCGGAGCGAGCCTGCGGATACCGACACCGGGGTGGCTGACGTGACGAGCGTCAAGGAGTTCCGCATCGATGAACCGGCCACGGCGCACGAGCTGGGGCGAGGGTCGTTCGTCTTCACCGACGACTACTCCGTCTTTGACTGGGGAAAGATGCCGGACCCCATCCCGGACAAGGGGGCAACCCTCTGTACGATGGGGGCGTTCAACTTCGAGTTGCTCGAGGACGTCGGAATTCCGACCCACTATCGCGGGATCGTCGAGGATGGGGCCGTCAGGTCAGTCGACGATGCGAGCGAGCCGCCGGTGGAGATGGCGATCGAACTCACCCAGGTTCCCGAGCTCCCACACGAGGGCCGCACCTACGACTACGACGCCTATCACGCCGCTGGCGGCGAGAACTACCTGATTCCGCTCGAGATCGTCTTCCGCAATCGGGTCCCCGTCGGCTCGAGTCTTCGTCGACGGACCGACCCAGAGGACTGGGAGCTAGACCACGACACCTGGCCTGACGGCCCCGTCGACCTCGAGTCCCCAATCGTCGAGTTCTCGACGAAATACGAGAAGGGCGATCGCTACCTCGATCGCGAGGAGGCTGACACCATCGCCGGACTCGCCGACATCGAGGCCCTGGAATCGCTGGCACGCGAGGTGAACGACCACCTCACCGAGCAGGCCCGCGACGGTGGACTCGTCCACGAGGACGGCAAGATCGAGTGTCTGTACGTCGACGGTGAGATCCGGGTCGCCGACGTCGTCGGTACCTTCGACGAGAATCGGTTCAGCTATCAAGGAACCCAGCTCTCGAAGGAGGTCATCCGCCAATATCACAAACGCACCCAGCCCGAGTGGGTCGACGCGGTCAGTGCTGCCAAGAAACGCGCGAAGATCGAAGACGTCGCCGACTGGAAGTCACTCTGTGAACAGGACCCCGTCCCGCTCGAGGAGTCGGTGATCGACGTCGCCCGCGCGATGTACTGTGCGGGCGCGAACGCCTACATCGGTCGGGCGGTGTTCGACGCGCCACCCCTCTCGAGTGCAGTCGGTGCCGTCAGGCGATTGTAAGCGACCTCGGGAGAGACAGACAGCTTCCCGGGAGCCCTCGAGATCTGAGTCCCGAACCGATCGATCGGAATCACCGATACCGCGTGACGATCACGAACGATCGAACGGCCTTTCGATTGCAAAACGCTGATAGTGACCGGATTGGAACTGGGGACCATGATACCGACCGATCCGACGATGCTGGTGACGGTTCTCGTGAGTGTCGCCCTGGTGATATTCATCGGCGTGATCTGTTTTTTCGCCCTCGCACCAGTCGTCTCCGAAGACTGGGCCGAAACTCTCGGTGTCCACTCCCAATCGACGCTCGAGGGCTCAGGGACCGGAGACTGATACCGGTTCCTGTCGTCTCTTTCCGGTGGCTTCCCGTACTGGATCGGCAATCAGCGCGAAGACGGCACCCCAAACCGCCTGATACGGATTAGTGTCGTCTCTTACCGGTGAGTGCCAGTCCGGGTTCGGCACTCACCGGTAAACAGTGACACTAAACCGTATGAGAGCGACCACGCTCCCCATCGCCCAGCGACCGCTCGGGACAGGACCCGGTTCGAAAGTAGTGATTTCGACTCTCCCCAGCAAAAGACGTGCGTGATCGAGAATCAACCTGCGATCGTGACCGGCATTGAGCGTGCGCCCACTCGAGCCGTGTCGGGTCACTTTTCCCGCTCCCGATCGATCTTCGAATCATGAGTGATCCACGTGCGGCATTTCTCGCTGGCGACCGGCTCGATGACGTTGCGCTCTTTCTCGCTGATACCTACGTCGACGACGAGCGGCTGAAGTCCTATGGAGAACCTGTCGAAGACGGCGTCGTCATCGTCGTCGATGGCGAGCGCGGGCGCAATGCGTTCGCCGCCGCGACCAACACCGACGCGATGGAGTTCGCGCGAGCGGCGATGGATCGCGAAGGCGTCATCGACGAGTCGCTGACGAGTGGCACCTGTCCCGACTCGAGCGCAGACGGTAGTTCCGAGCCGTCTGCAGTGAGCCAGGCCGACGGTTCTGAACCGACTGCAGCGTGCGAAGATGGCCGTTCCGAACCGACCGCTGTGAGCGAGGGCGACGATGGTGCCGAGAGCGCAGCGCATTCCGTCCAGTTCGTGTTCGCCTTCGCCGAGGCTGAAAATCAGGACGTGGGTGGTATCTATGCCGAGGGCGACGTCGTCCACGCGTACGCCCAGTGTGCCTGTGGCACCGCCTACTCCGATCGCTGGACGATCGATGAGTGATTCGTGTGGCCAGCGCGATACGGTTTGTTGATACGCGATATCGGTGGTTGCCCCACCGGTTCAGGATCGCTGGGAAGCGACGGCAGGGAACCGTATCCTACTCGAGCAGTTCGATCTCGTCGTCCCCGTTCGGCACGACACAGATGAACGCGCCCCGGTCGGCACCCCCGTTCCGGTACCAGTGAACCGTATTCGCGGGGATCAGCAGCGAATCGCCCTGGGTGACCGTATACTCCTCCTCACCGATGCCGACCACGTACTCGCCCTCGAGTACGTACTGTTCGTGTTCGACGGCGTTCGTGTGCTTTGGCACCTCGGCACCCGGCTCGAGCGTGAACCGGCGCATTGCGAACGTCGGTGCGCCCTGTGATTCGCCGATCAGCACACCCCGCGATAGCCCATCGGCTGCGTCGACCGGTTCGTTCGTAATCGTGTCGGCACGTCGGATCACGGCCTCGGTTCCACCACTGGTGTCGGCGCCGTTGGATGCTGGCATGGCTGCAGCACTGACCCGCCGAGAGAAAACTGTGTGGGTGTGTGGCCAGGAGCCGAGGCATGTACCAGTGTGATTCGACCACGAAGATCTGTGGGTATCGATTGGGAACAGTTCGAGGTGGATGGGAAAGAGGAACCGGACGGGAGGCAGCCATTGGTGGTTGGAAAACTGGTGAGGCAGACAGAGGTGGATGGAATGCCGATGAGAGAGTGACACGACACACCAGAACGCGCTCGTTTCGTTCCACCGGCAACGAGGGGGTTGCGGCGTTGGCCCCACGTCCGGTAAAACCGATAGAAATGAGCGGTTGACGTCGCGTCCCGACCCCCTTCATTTCAACTGGAGATCGGTGCGGTCGCTCAGGAGTGTGAAATATGCAGTTAGTAGTCGATACCGTTCGAATTCGCCAGCTTAGAGGCGTTCGACGTTGGTCGCGCGTGGGCCCTTGGGGGCCTGCTCGATGTCGAACTCGATTTCCTGACCCTCTTCCAGGTCCGGACCGCCGACGTCTTCCATGTGGAAGAATACGTCGTCGTCTGCGTCCTCAGTCTCGATGAATCCGTAGCCGCCAGTGTCGTTGAAGAAATCAACGGTTCCTTTCGCCATTGCCTTCGTATGGAGGTGTGGCACACTGATAGTCGTTCCGATGTCCGGACCACCGATTGTCGAGGGGTTCTGGACCGTCTTCGCGATAGAAGACACGTGAACGGGTGAACGTGAGTGGCTATACACGCCGCACAGACTGCACGTTACACGACGGAGAGCGCCTGCATCTCGTACGGTTTCCTATCGACGTTCCTCAATGAGTGGCCGCGCCGAGTGAGAGATCGTCAACACAACACTAACATAAACCGTTTCAGTCCCCGCCCTCGAGGCGCAGAGCCACGATCGACACGAAAAAGACCGCCATGAAGAGTCCGAAACCGACGAGGATACCCGTGAACCCGCCGCCGGTGAGCGAAACCGGTGAGATGAACGATACGAGCACGAGAGCCACCAGAAAGACGACCACGGTCAGGACGCCCATCGCCAGGTAGAACCCCCTGTCAGTCTCGAGAACTCCCACCAGATCCTCCAGGTTCGAGGGTCGAATCATACCCGTCGTTTGCCGTGGATGAGAAAATGCCGTTCGGTTCCGATCGGCTGTCAACGCTGGATTCGATGTCGAATGGCGTGGGGAACCAACGGTCGTCGTAGTCGTAGGATTGTCACTCGCGTGAAGTAGTTCCATACAGCAGACTCGAGGTGCTGGGGGCGTACGCAAGTGGTATCTCCGCGCGGATTCGATCGGGATGGGTTTCACCCTCGAGATTTACCAGATACGCTCGCCCTGGATCGTTGCCGTAGACGCCGTGGAAGTCGTAGACGAACCCGTAGACCGAGACCGATCTGGGAACGTCCTCGGCGTTCCGAAGAAACGACGCCTGGTGATCGACGTTGTACTCGACCAATTGGTTGATCACCCAGGTCTCGGCGTCTATTTCCGGTGGAGCGGTATCCGATCCAACGAGGCCGCTCTGGAGCCCCCGTTCGATGACGGGGACCAGCATGTCGATCCACTTGGTGACGCCCTGTGGGCCTGGTGGGTCATCGCCCGTGGCGACGGCGTGTGCTGCGGTCACGGCCCCGCATCCGGTGTGGCCAACTACCGCGATGGCGTTCGTCTCCGTGAAGTGGACGGGATAGAGGAGGCTGCCGTCGACGATCTTCGATCCGTCGTGATCGTCCCATGCCTGGTTGCCGATGTTGCTTGGTGTAAACACGCTTCCAGGACGCTCGAACGCCCACATACCCTCCTGTGGAACGCGGGAATCGGCACAGCAGATAGTGACGACCTCGGGGTGTTGTCCCTCCTGGACCGGGTCGTAATAATCCGCTGGCAAGGAGTCGACGTGTCGAGCGTTTCCCTCGAGCAGGTCGAGCAAGACCGGATCGGTTTCAGTCGATGCGTCCGGTTCCGCGCTCGGCTCCGATGCCTCGTCGGTCATCGGTCGGTATCCTCACGGGCCAGGGACAAAAGGTTGCGCTTCGGCCAGGTCCTGCAATCGCGGTCGGAAACTGCTCGAGGGATTCACCTGTGGGAGATGGCTTCACACGGATAGGACGTCTGGAGGTTTAGCGACCAGACCACGAACGGCCATCGAGAGAAGCCACATCTCGCGGCATATTCCGGTATAATGGTTTTGTCCATCGACGATACGGTACGGGCAATCACTGGAAAAGACGACAGGTAATCGGCTCAGGGAACGTCACGATCGGTATACCACCAGTGGCAGCGATGCTCGACGGGTAACGGCGGTCCCTGGTGTGATGAGCTTCGGTCGGGAAGAAGGGATTCGACAGAAACACCGCAAGTTGTGGAGCAAAGTAGCGGACGCGAAATCAGGGGAACCGAATCAAAGAGATTGCCGGGAGCCCCCCACCCCTTTGTTTCCATTGGAGACCAGACCAAAGGGGTGGGGTGGGAGGGGTTTCTGCAAAGGACAGGATTTATATACTCTGTCTATAAACAATTCCGTAATACTAGCAAATTAAAGTATTTACTAGAGGTGTTGGTTTTAGTTACTAGATCGAACTAGAAACAACCCTATTTGGGGCTCGAGTTACTAGAACATCCCAAACAGCCGAATTTCAGAGGCAGACTCCTCCTCTGTCGGTTCTAAACTCATTTCTCACCGTTCCATCACTCCTCACTCATCGAACACCGATCGAATCCACCCCAGGCCCATCTCACTCTCCAGTTGAAACAGAGGGGTGGGGGTATGCTCAGTGGTGATTTCCCGTCAGAAAACGACACATTGTATGCTAACTGTTAGCATAATATAGTCAACATTCCAACCGACCCACTCGGCCAAAATCGAGCAGTTCCAACGGACACCCCTTGGTTTCCACTCGAGAATTCGCAAATCATATTGACATAAGATCGAGTATCTACACGTCATCTTGGACCTGTCCCGAACCACTGAGCACACACTCCTGCTCAAACGTAACTACACCTGCCCAAACGTAACCACACCAACGGGGCACCATCAACGAGGGAATGGAATCCCATGACCGAAGCGACTTTGAATATCCACAGCAACTCCTCATGACTGGCACCGCTTTCGATGGCCGCTTCGATGTGTCGGTGGAGAGCGCGTTCGTGATAGTTTGGCGGACTCGCGAAGATTGCCACGTACATCAGTTGCCTGACCTTCTTTGGAAGTTGTTCAGAGTTGGGTGTCGACACATCGTGTAACAACATCATGAACTCCTCGTCGTACTTCATCATGGTGTCAAACCCGGTATCCCAACAACCTAGAGCCTCCTCGAGCTTTTCTTTTGCTTCCTTGGTACCGTCCGGTTCATTGGATGGCATTGTCGTTGGATCAGCTCGCGAAAAAATTAACCATTTCGTCCCTGTTTGGACGCGGGAAACCATCCAGCTAATCATCGGAAGTGTGGTGAGATGGTTCGTGGTTGAAGCTATTTTGGTCAGTTTTGCGGACTTTACTCGAGTATTCCGTGAGAAACATCGAACTCAACCGTTCATATCTATGAATTCAAGATTTTAGTTCATTCTAAGGGCTGCTCGTCCGTCCCTTGCGCGAATATTTATAAGTAAGGCACAGGTACCATCGTTTATGCCAACTAATCGGGAAACGGGTTCGCAAACCGAACTCGTCGAGGGACTCGAGGAGTTCGTGCGTCCACTTCACACCGACTCTTCCACCGGTACGCTCGAGTCACTCGAACCTGCAATCTCGGAGGCTGACGTGATTGGAATCGGGGAGCGAAGTCACGGAATTCGAGAGTGTTTTCAAGCATGGGACGGGCTGGTTCGTCACCTCATCAATGAACGTGGGATCCGAACCATCTGTTGTGAGATGAACATGATCGCCGCGGCCGATTTGAACGGCTACATTCGGAAGGGTGAAGGGACGGCTAAAGAAGTCCTTTCCGCTGACGGCGTACATCCGAACTGGCAGAGCGAATCAGCACTCAAGTTCGTCGAGTGGCTCAGAGAGTTCAATCGAGGACGTTCTCTCGACGACCGAGTGCGGATTTGCGGACTGGATTACCAATCCGGTAGGCCCCTCGCCCGTGCAATCACCGAGTACCTTCAAGAAGTCGACCCCGAGTACTTCGAGGAGGTGGCTGACGATCTCCGATACTTCTCTGAGACGCGAGTCGACATCCTCGGCCACACTTGGCACCACGACGAGGTGGATCCGGACGAGTACGTGGAACGTTGGGAGGAGATTTCCTCGGAGATGAAGGGACGGTTCGACGTACACGCCGAGGAGTTCGTCCAGGAAAGCAGTGTTGAGGAGTATGATCAAATCAGACGAGCGATCAAGATGCTCGACTTCGCCGTCGACACCGTCTCCCTACGGTGGAACCTGAACCCGGATGATATAGAGACGGTGTACGAAATGCGAGCCGAGTTCCTCGCCGACACCTGTCAATGGGTGTACGACCGCGTCGATGCGGATCGAATGGTGGTGTTGTCCCACAACATCCACGTCCGCCAAGGCGGTCTGCCTACCGACGGGGAGTACCTCAAGAGTGAAATCCCTTCGATGTTCGATCGATTTGTCGAGACAGCGGGCATCGACACGGTTTCAGTCGGATTTGATGTTCGCGGAGGTGAGTTCCGAACCATCGATGTCTCCGGCGAAGATCGATGGGCTAACATAAAAATACCGGAACCCTCCGAGCGGTCGTTCGCGAGCATCCTTTCCGACGTGACCGACGAAACCGCGCTCGTGGATGTTAACTCGGCTGCCGAACGGTGCGAGTTGAGTGATTGGTTCGATGATGAACCGGAGGTGTTCCTCTTGAGTTCGCGAAGTGAACCATCTCCAGTTACCAAGGCTAAGGACGATCCGCGAGCCTTCGATGCGATCATATCAGTGAAGGACGTTACACCCTTCGACGACATCAATTAGCGACTCCTCTCACCGGCACTGCTGATAATCCCAATAGGAGAAATCCTTAATCGTTTTACAATACTACGTCCCTTCGTGAACTATCGAACCATAGCGGCAATCCTATTCGTCTTGGGGAGTGCGTTGGCTTCAATGCTGAGTTACTACCACGCGGTTGTTGTACAGACAAACTTCTACTTTTACACGCAAATTAGCGCGGTTATCGCCCTCATCGGTTTGACTGTCCTCTTCGTAGCCGCCATCCACGTCTTTGAGGTAACCAAGAATGATCGGACGGTGATTTTCGCCGGGGTGGCGATTATAGCCGTCGGGATACTCTATTTCGTCTGGAACTACCCTCACAACTGGGATAACGTCGCCGACCCGTTGGTCACCGAAGTTGGGGTGGTGATTCTCACCCTCGGTTACGGTCTACTCATCGGCACCTTCGGACGAAAGATAGTCGGTGGGTTGAAAGATAGAGATCCGTTGACGGCGAAACTCGGGTACGGAATCATCGGCGTTTCGATTCTCGCAGGA
>LKND01000127.1 GCA_001564275.1 Natrialbaceae archaeon Tc-Br11_E2g14
CGAGGGAGACGGAGACGTGGACTTCTGGGGGGCGACGTTCGAGGCGGCCAAGGGGAACGGCGATGTGAACTTCGAAGTCGCAACGTTCGAAACGGGCGGGGGGAAAGGCGAGGTTAACTTCGGAGTCGCGACATTCGAGACGGGCGAAGGGGACGGCGACGTGAACTTTCGGGGGGCGAGGTTCGAGACGGGCGAAGGGGACGGCGACGTGAATTTTCAGGGGGCGACGTTCGAGGCGGCCAAGGGGAATGGTGACGTGCATTTCGGTAGAATAAAGCTCGGGTCTGCGGGGGATGATCAAACTGGAGACCAAACAAAAATATGCGAAAAGCTAACAGAACGGAAAGACCAAATTATTACATTTGAAGATACTGTGTTTGTTGGGGTTGTTCGATTCGAGAACGCTGGCGTTGACGCAAGTGAGACACTGACATTTTCCGGTGCAAAGTTCGAGGAAGAATTCGTGTACGGTCCGGACACAGGAATACCATATATTACAGGCTATTTGGATTTCTCTGACGTGATTTTCGAGGAGCAACCGAACTTCTTCGGTGGGCGTCAATCCATCGATCACGGCAGTACGGAATCAATGACTGGTGAACTGTTCGATGCGGTCTTCGTCGACTCGGTCGACTTCTCCGACGCACAGTTCCCGGAAGGCGTTGACTTCAGTGATTTCAAATTCTCTGCTGACACGACTTTCGACGGTGCTGAACTCTCTGGTGCGAACTTCAGCCGTGCAGACCTCACAGGTGTGTCGTTCGAACGCGCGACGCTCAACCGCACCGAGTTCCTGGGTGCGAACTTGCAGGGTGCACACCTCTACGGCGCGCTCTTGGGTGACGCTCGGGTGAACCGCAACACGAAGTTCTGGCCCGAGATCCCCGACATGCGATATCGCGACGTGATCTGTCTCTCTGACAACCCTCTTGGCGGTGGGTTCTATCGACGGTTCAAAACGAAACTTCGGCGGGGCCGGATTCCCTACTGTGCGGAAGATCCCCGGTACGCCGAACTCGACATCGAAAGCCTGCCACAATCGCGGGAGCCGAACCTCGAAAAGGCCGCGGAGGTTTACGCCACCATCGAACAGGTTGCCCGGGACAACAGCCTGCCAGGCCTGGCTAGTGAAGCGTTTCTCGGCCGCAAGGACGTCCAGCATCGGGAGTACCGCAAAGAAGGCCGGCTGTCGATGCGGCTCCGTTCGTTCGTCCCAAACCTCGTCGCGCGCTACGGTGAGAGCCCTTGGCGAGTGCTCGGCACTGGGGCTATCATCGTCTTGGTCTGGGGAGTCGCTTACCAGGCGTTCGACCTGATAGAGCGACAGAGCGGCGGTGCTGATCCAACACTCATCGAAACGATTTACTTCAGCTCGCTCACGTTCACGACTCTGGGGTACGGTGACTTCCGGCCGCGGAACACCCTTGGACAGGTGCTGGCGGTTTCGGAGACTGCGTTTGGAGTCATACTGCTTGCAATCCTCGTGTTCGTGTTCGGTCGACGAGCGACACGATGACATCGGGGTACTGGTATCATTCCATCACACCAGTACATCAGTCAAATACAGGAAAGTCACACGACAAAATAGAAACTAAAGAAATCCAATACCGGTTTCAAGATCTGACGTCAATGGGAGATGCCCTTTCGCCGCAGCAGTCGCTGCACGATCGGCGTACGCTGTCGTGATTGGGAGTCGAGTCGTCGTGTTCGCGACACCAATATGGCACTGAGACAGCAAATATACCTGGCGTGTGAGCGTCTCGATGTCGCTACTCCCTTGCTTGCGTTCAACCGTGATTGGTCGCGGGGTTCCGGTTGTTCCTTTCGCGAGTGGTTCAGGTTTCCCATAGGTCGCAATATACGCAAGGTGTTGCTCATCGTTGATGCAGGCAATCGTCTTGTTCGGATTCGCGATTCCACCTTCTTGGTTGACCACACGAGCAGGGGCCTGTTTGCGAACTTCGACAATATCGTAGGAGATGCCGCGGGAGTCGAGAAACTCTAGGGCTGGCTCGATTGGATCGTTCATGAAACCATCACGATGAATAACAATATGATCGGGGGCGTCTCCACAGTGTTCTTCGTACCCCAATAGCGACTGTCTGGCGATCCGTCGCAGAGCAGATGCTGGGATGCGTTCGCCTGCTTGCGGGCCCGTATGCGCGTACCCAAGCACCGCACCTTCGTTCGTGATCGCGGTCACGGACGCCCCGACACGAATCCCGTCTTGCAGACCGTCGTCATCGTCGTCGAAGTACTGCCCCACGTCGAACGCCAAATACAGGTCAGCATCACTTGGCAGCGATCCCTCCACAGTAAACGGAATCCCGCCAGCTGCACTGATCAACCCGAGGGCGATATTCTGGTGTCGACCGGTCTCTTTCATCGATTTCCGATCGACCATCTGCGAGTGGATTCCCTTTTCGGCGAGAAGCTCTTTGACCTCGTCATACGGCTGGTAGAACGATGTTAGCGCCCCCTCTTCCGGAGGAAGGACCACCAGCGCGGCGTCGTAGTCGTGATCGGTCGAAATCTGGCGACCAATTTGAATATCGACATCACCTGGGCCATCAGCTTTCGATGTCGGCTCGTATGTGATGTCCGCACGGCTGTCTGGTTCGGCACCCATCGCTCTGAGCTTTCGAGCGAACGTGTCCCAAAACGAATCGGCTACCTCGCCTTCGAGCTGCTGCGGATAGGCGTAGAGAATATTGAACGAGTCAGGAGATTCGTAGACGCCTTTCTGGCTGACTTCTCTCGGATGCGAACCGAGGCGTCCATTGGCGAATTTGAGCACTTCGGCGTCGGTCTCGAACAGTTGCTCGACACGGAAGTGTGAATCGCCACCGAACAGGGGTGCCTCAGCCGGGAACGAAAGCGTCGTTCCATCGAAGGGGATGTCGCCGACCTGTCGAGCGAACTCGGCGGCATCTTCAACACGACTGGATGCCGAACGGCGCATCTTTGATTGTGCTTTTGCCCAGAATTCACCGTCGAAATTCGAGAGGTTTTGTGTATGTCCCTGAAGTGCCAGCAACTCCTGAGGGAATGTTTGTTTTCCGCCAGACCCCATAGGGTATGCAGTAACGACGCGACGGTTCGCGCTGTCAATTCGTTCGACCGTCCTGTCGTCGACGTGTGGATTTTTGTCTCTGTGGTAGTCGACGACGCTCGTCTCGGCGTCGATTGTTGGATCGCGAGCACGCTCGGACTGAATCCGACCCAGCCGATATCCACGGCCGTTGTAGGTTGTGACAACCCGCAGTCCAGGATAGAGTTGGTAATTGTCGACTTTATCGAGAGTATACTCCGTCTGAACGCGCGTTTTGGGGTTTACGTGGAGATAGACCCGTCCAGACGATGCGACTGTGATAGAACAATCAAACCGTTCGTGTAGCCGGAAGTCTCCAGAACCAGCCTGGATTGGGATGGGATCGGCTTTGAGGATTTTGTGCATGCCGTGGACGATGAATGCTTGATCCGCAACACGCTGTTTGAATGCCTCTTCTACGAGGTGTTCGATTTGTGCTCGCTCGGACAGATTCGACAGCTCGAGTGTTCGCTCGCCGGCGTCTTTGAGACCGCGAACACCCTCTCCCTCAAGGGTTCCATCGCCTGGAATCGGATGGAGGGCCACGACTTCGAGATCACCAGCATACGCCATTGGTGGTGCTCGGTCTTCGTACTCCTCCCGGATCTCACGCATCGCAGTGTATGTTCGTTTGCGTCGCTCAGCAGTCGACTGTGCTTGATCTCCCGTCGTCACAAGAACGTCATAGACATACACGGGGACATCGGTGATTCGTTGCGCTGACGGATACGTTGTCAATCCATGGCCACTGGCCGACAGATCCCGTGTGTCAGCGAGGGCGTCTTCGATTTCCATCGCTTCGTCGTAGTCAGATTCAGCACGCTCGCCTGTGGGAGTCTGTTCGGTCGCTGGCCGAAACTCATTCATAGTCGAGGAGGTGCCAGTGGTGGCCTCATCGTTGCGATCAGTATCTACCTCTGGTTTGCACTCACTTGGAACGCTCACGCCGAACTCTTCTTCGAAAGCCTGGATACTTGCGGGCGTCCGCTCGATTGTCCACGCCCCAGCATCCTCATCCCAGGTGTAATGCGTCGTTTCCCACGATAGAGTTTTTATACGACGAATAATCTCTTCGTCGTATGTGAACCTGATCGCTAGTTTTTCACCGTACTGGTCCTCGACGATGTCGTAAGAAAACTCAGTCATGCTGCACCCTCCTTCTGGATAGGACTGTGTTCCGGCAGCTGTTGACGATCCTGTGACTGCTCGTCGTCGGTGTGCTCGACGCGCAAGTTTGTGTCTTCAAAGAACGGGTCGTCAGTTTCGATTGTAATCACGTGGCTACTGTGGCTCTTGAGGTTAGCGACGAACGAATCAGTCGCCAGCAGACCGCCGCGAATTCCGAGTACTCGACCCTCTCGTGATTCGCCTGACGACAACGAATAGTGGTTCGAGGTCAGTCGCTGATCAAGAGCCGGGGCCTCGACAGACGGAACCTCGACCACAGCATCAGACACATCCTGTCGGTCGCTGTCGTCCCAGAAGTAGCAAGGCTGGAGTTTTTCAGGGATAAGGGCCGCTGTGGCCAGTGCGTCGTCTGTGAGTCGATCAACGCTGTGTTCCATCGGTTGATACCACTCGTGACGGCGACGCTGCGGCCATTCCTCGCCGATGGCTTTCTCGATGATCCCTGCAGCTTTGCGGTTCGGCGCACGGGCGATGGGGATGGCGTGGGATGCACCCTGTTCGGCCCACCGGCAGCGTGCCCGTGACTCCCGAGTGATCCCGACCTTGATCCGGTCGCTCGCTGCGAGGTAGACGAGATGTGAATGCGAGCACGACCGTTGTTTGTACTCTGGGTAGGGACAGCCTTTGTACTCACAATGGGTTGCAGGATGCATCACGCACGTCGTATGTGGTGGCTCTCCTGTACAGTCTGGACACGGGGAGCTCTCTGTTGGGGTGCCACACTGTGTACAGTATTGGTCTTCAGAGATTGTCACTCGAACCCCCCTTCCCACGAGTTCGGATAGTGGAAGATCTGGCCGCTGATGAATTGGCACGCCCGGCTGTGCGAATTTGAGTGTCGGTACGTCGTCGTACCAGGAGACAAAGTCGATGATCCCGGTGATTGCGGCGGCGTCCGAAGCGATCTGCGGGGACTGGAAGGAAGCGAACGTTTGTTGCTTGCTTTGCATTTACTAGACCTGTCATGGAAAGTGGGTACAAAAATACTACGCTGTCAAAACAGCATTGTTACTGATGTTAGTCGTTACAACAACATTCACAGAATAACCGCATTATTGATGTGGTCTCGTGTAGAACTCAGCGTATGAACGACCACGATGGCGAAAATCCACCTTCAGGAGATGAGTCACCTGCAGACACAAACGGTGGGTCAGTCGATTTCGAAGGGCTGAACGTTTCTGATCGAGTTCATATTGTTCCGCTGGGGTACGAATACGAGCGTGTCACTGTCCCGGCGATACGGATGCGTGCAGACCGTGTGTGTCTCATCTACCACGAGGGGGATGATCCCGATGACCGACCGGCTTACTACGAATCGATTCACGAGGATTTGAACAACGCTGGCATTGCGGTCGACGACAGCAACGTCTGCAATATCTTCGATTTGTATGATACGCTGCGAACTGTCGCCGAGCTCATTCAAGCCAATCAGGACCACGAAGTCTACGTCAATCTCGCATCAGGTGGCAAGGTCACTGCGATTGCGGGTATGATCGCGTGTATGGTCACCGGTGGTGCTGAACCAATCTATGTGAGTGCCTCTGACTACGGCCAGGACAAGGAGGTTCCAGTAGCCGAAAACGTGACCAGTGTCTCTCGGTTGCCAACCTATCCAATTCAGGCACCGTCACGTGAGCCGCTTCGGTTTCTGGAGTATATTGTTGCGGAGGGGCCGCTCACAAAACAGGAGTGTATCGAATTTGCCGTCGCTGCTGGGATTGATCCGCTTGCCGATCACGAAGGCGACGACACGCGCGGGTTGTACCGATTGCTCGATTCGCATTTGCTCGATTCGCTTCGGGCAGACGGATACGTCGAGACGTACAAAAAAGGGCGAAACAAATACGTCGAGGCGACCGAAGAGGGCGAAAATACGCTTGAAGCGTTTACGTACATGCTTGAGTAATTGCGGACGATCAGATCATGTATCTGGCAGCTGGTGAGGTTCTGGTTCACCTTCACCACCGTAGATCCAAATCATCGAATGGACATCAAGCATCGTGACGGTGTTATCGCTTCCGTACTCTCTGAGTTGATATTCTATTTCGTCCCGCAACTCTCTCAGTGGTCCGATGATCTTTCGATACTGTTGTGGCTGGAATGCTGACTTGTAGTTCGAGAGTGTCGATTTGTCGTTGAGGAATTCTTTCGTGCGGGCTGGAGGGA
>LKND01000051.1 GCA_001564275.1 Natrialbaceae archaeon Tc-Br11_E2g14
ACCTCCTCGTCCGCGAGATCGACCCGTGCCAGCCCGGCGATATGGCGGACGGTCGCGGGGGTGACGGCTTCGTCGCTCATACCTGCACCCAGTCAAGGCCGGGGAGTAAGGGTTTCGATACCGCCGGGACCGAGGCGACGCTGGCTCGGAAGGTCTCCGGGCCGCCGGACAACTGCGCGTTGGCGACCCGCTCGCAGCCCTCGACGGTGTGACGAGCAACCGAGCGCGCTGGGTGGTGACCGGTGTCCACCTCGAGTCGAGACGGCCAACATCCAAAATCGAGTGCCGCCTCGACGGTTCAAATCGCCGATTGACCGGGTGGGACGGGTATAAACCACAACATACTCAGTACCCCACCCGTCGTGGAGACGGACATGCAGTGTGCGAACTGTGCGGCAGGGCGGGGAATCGCGTACACGCTACGGACGTACGTGGAGGGGGACCCAACGACCGACGCGATCACGACTGACGGGGGAAGAGACGTTCGGCCCGACGACGACCGTCGGACCGTCGACCTCCACTTCTGTTCGGCGCAATGTCTTCGGGCGTGGACGTGACCGGGGCGCTCGCCTCGAGGCTCCGACCCACTCATACGGTCTGTTGAAGCGGTGTGCTGCTGCGTGTCGACACGGAACCGGCGCTCACCGGTCAGAGACGACAACAGACCGCATCAAGCGTCCTCGAGTAACGCCTCGACGTAGGTCGTGACGTGGTCGTCCATCCGTCGCTTGTAGCCTGCCTGCCGCGCGAGTCGGTCGAGTTCCCGGGCGACCAGACTCCCGTACTGAACAGCCTTTTTATCCCGCGCCGCGATCGACTCGGGGAGATATTTCGCGGCGACCGCCCGAAGCGCTCGCTTCCGTTCGGTTTCGTCCGCAAGCCACGGTTCGGGGAGGCGGAGTGCAGCCTCGACGACAGCGTCGTGCAACAGCGGAGCGACCGGTTTCACCCCGGCGGCCTCGATAGCGAGGACGTCTCGAGGAAGCTGGTCGGGCAAGGTCCGCACCTGCTCGCGAACGGCGGCTCGGACCGTCTCCGCCTCGACGCGATGGTCGAGGTGGACGACCTTCTCGTAGCCGCCGAACAGTTCGTCGGCCCCCTGGCCCACGGCCATCGCCTCGAAGCCGTCGGCGGCGATTCGCTCGGCGGCGAGAAAGAGCGGGAGCGCGATCTGGACGTCCATCGCGTTCGTTCGCCCGGTCGCCCGCGCCACCCGCGGAACGGCGCGCTCGAGGTCCGCGGGCTCGAGTTCGACGACTTCGAGCTCCCGATCCATCGACGCGGCGGCCGTCCGGGCGGCAGCCACGTCGTGACTGTCGGGGAAGCCGACGACGTACAGTGGGGCGTCCAGCCGCTCAGCCACGAGCGCGGAGTCGACGCCGCCGGAGAAGGCGACGGCAACGTCGTCGGCGTCGGTATCGAGGGCCTCGACGGCCGTCCGTATCGCGCCGTCGACAGCCTCGACGACGTCCGCTTCGGTCGGCATCGGGGACATCCCCGATTCGCACACATCAGGCCCTGGAAGCGCCCAGACTCGTTGTACCGCCCCGCCCGGCTCGAGCCTCGACCCTGCGGGAAACGGGACTGGATCCTCGAGTGTCGCCGGGCGAAACGCGGCTGCTGACGCGAGTGAGCCGACCGGGGCAGCTGGATCCACCGACGCCCCCTCGAGAACGGGTCGCTCGACGAACAGTGGGACGCGCCCGAGAACGTCGCGAACGAGGACGTCACCGACGACGCCCGCAAACCCTGCCGTGGCGGGGAATGGGTCGTCGGTCTCGAGCGCTCGGCGGACAGTCGATTCGGGCGCGCCACGAAGGCCGAGGGTGTTGCTGTCGGCGGCCCCACAACCTCTCCCGCTGTCGTCGGTCATCCGAAGAAGCCGACGACCGCGCTCTTCATCCGGCGTTTCACCCCGCCTGCGGCCTGTCGAAAGCTAATCCGCCAGGGGGTTCGCTTGCCCTCGACGGTCGTTTCCCCGGCGGCGATCGCCTCGAGGATGGCGTCGAAATCACGCTCGTCGGTGTCGACCTGGGTGATGGCCTGGCCAACCATCTCGCTGATGTGGGCGTCGCTGCCCGCGGTCATCGGCACGCCGCGGGCCCTGGCGAAGCGCTCGGCCTGGCGGTTCGCTCGCCCCGTAATCAGCCGCGAGTTGTACACTTCGATGGCGTCGGCGTCGGCCAATTCGTCCCGTGTGATTCGGGCCATCACCCCGTGGCGAGACTCCTGAAAGGGGTGGGGGACCACGGCGATACCGCCCTGTTCACGGATGGCCGCGAGCGTCTCGTCGTATGGGAGCCCCGGTGGGACACCCTCGGTGATTCCGAGGCCGAGGACGTGACCGGCCTTGCTCGAGATTTCCATACCCGGAATCCCGACGAGACCGTAGTCCGGGGCCTTCTCGACGGCCTCGAGGCTCGCGTCGATCTCGTCGTGATCGGTGATGGCGATGGCGTCGAGGCCCACGGCGGCAGCCTGCTCGAGAATGAGGTCGACGGGGTCCCGGGCGTCGTAAGAGAGCGAGGAGTGGACGTGGAGTTCGACCGCCAGCATTGCTCCCTACTCGTGGGGGGTCGGACAAAAGGACCTCGGTACGCGGCAGTGGCTGGCCCCGCTCAAACGGTTCACACACCCGGACAGCGAGAGGGCGCAAAACCGGCAAGAGGCCGGTTCTGCGTCCTGGTTTCGTGAGGATGCGTGCCGGGTACTCGATGAGTCATAGGTTTCACTATCGTCTGAAACCACCTCGCGTCGGAGTGAACCGATGGCATTACCCGTCTTCCCCAACTCCGGTACGTATGAACCGTCTCTCGACCGTGGGCAACCGGGCCATCGCCATGACCAGAGCGCAGGTCGTCGCCCTCCGGGAGAACGGACTAGTGACCTACGTGCGGACCCGACCGCAGGCCGCCCTGGGCTGGCTGGGCAGCCTCCTGCTGACGATGGATTCACTTCGAATGGCTCCGACCGACGTCCACGAACGGTGGGCCGATCGGTCTGGGACCTACTCCCCCGAGTTCTACGCCGCCCTCGGCGAAACCGGTGGGACCGAATCGATTCGATCAGTGCTCGACGCCCGGGTCGACACGGATGCGTCAATCCTCGAACTCGGCTGCAGCGCCGGTCGCAACCTCGCACACCTCCACGAGCACGGCTACGAGAACCTCCACGGAATCGACATCAATGCGGAATCGTTCGCGGTGATGAACGAACACTATCCGGACCTCGCCGCCGCGGGAACCTTCCATCACGGGGCCCTCGAGGACGTCGTTCGGTCGTTCGACGATCGCACCTTCGACGTGGTCTTTTCGGTCGAAACGCTCCAGCACATTCACCCGGACAACGCCGACGTTTTCGAGGAGATTGCCCGGGTCACGGACGACTTGCTCCTCACCAAGGAGAACGAACCCGACGAGGATCAGCTGGTGACGACGAATAACGTCGACGGGTTCCCGCTCTATCATCGTCAGTGGCGGCCGATTTTCACCGACCTCGGGTTCGACCACGTGACGGTGACGAGGGACAACATCGACACCCTGCGGGTGTTCGAGCGTGCGTCCGCGGGCTCGAGTGACGCTTGAGGTGGTCGAGGGGTCGCCGTCCCGATCGAATCGCCGCCAAGCGGTCGTTGGGGCGAGCGGATTGACGGCTCGAACGAGGGATACACCTTTGCCCCCTCGAGGGAAACCCGTGTGTATGCCGAAGATCGATCTGCGACCACCGTGTATGCGTTCGAAACACGCCTCGAGGGGAGCCACGAAGGGGGCCGAAATCGGCGGCAGCGTCGGCGGCGTCGGTGGGCCCGTCGCGGGTGCCGCTGGGGCCGGCGTCGGCGCGGCGACCGGCTATCTCGCGGGGGCCGCCCGTGACCGCGTGGAATCGGTGTTACAGCCGTTCTGAGTGAGCGACGGGCCACGAGCTCACGGCACCGGCCCATCGTGACCGTGACACGTCACGACGTGATCCGTCTCATCGGGTCACACAGACACGCTGGCACACCACCACCCTGGCACAGTTCGCAAACATCTAAAGCCCGCTCCCGATATCCACCTGTATGGACACACTCGAGTTGCTGACACGGAACGTCGAGGAGGCCGTGACCGACGAAGAGGTGAAAGCCCTCGCGGCGGACCCGGCGGGCAAACGGGTCTATGTCGGCTACGAGCCCTCCGGCGTCTTGCACATCGGTCACCTGCTCACCGCGAACAAGCTCATCGACCTGCAGGAAGCTGGAATGGAGATCGTCGTCCTGCTCGCTGACGTCCACGCCTACCTCAACGGCAAAGGCACATTCGAGGAGATTCGCGAGACGGCAGAGCGAATGCGGGCCCAATTCCTCGCCTACGGGCTCGATGAATCCCAGACGGAGTTCGTCTACGGCTCGAGCTACCAGCTCGAGGAGGACTACGTGCTTGACCTCCACGAGCTCGAGCTCTCGACGACGCTCAACCGGGCCCAGCGCGCGATGGCCGAGTTGCAGTCGGGGCAGACGGCGAAGGTCAGTCACGTCGTCTACCCGCTGATGCAGGCGCTGGACATCGAGTATCTCGACCTCGACCTCGCCGTCGGCGGCCTGGACCAGCGAAAGGTCCACATGCTGATGCGCGAGGAGTTGCCCGAACTGGGTTACGAGGCCCGCCCCTGTCTCCACACCCCCATCGTCGCCGACCTCGAGACCGGCGAGGGCAAGATGTCCTCGAGTACGGGCGTCACCATCTCGATGGAGGACTCGACCGAGGAGCTCGAGGCGAAGGTCAACTCGGCGTTCTGTCCCCCGACCCGCGATCCCGAGGGCGACCTCGAGAACCCCGTCCTCGAGCTGTTCGAGTACCACGTCTGCCCGCGGTTCGAGACCGTTCTCGTCGACCGCCCCGAGAAGTACGGCGGCGACCTCGAGTACACCGACTACGAGTCACTCGCGGCTGACCTCGAGTCCGGCGAGTTGCACCCCGCGGACGCGAAGGGGACGCTCGCGAGCTACCTCGACGAGTTGATCGCCCCCGGACGGGAGACGTTGCGGGAGTTCCGGGAGGCCTAAGGCCTGGCGAAGTCACGGGGGAGCGCCCACCGAGACGGGGGCCGCGAGTGACCCTGCGAAGCACTCACCCACCACGGAGCGGTTTTTATTTCCACCGAGCGATGGCCCTCCATGGACGACACGCGGCTGACCACGGACGAGGACGCCGTCCGCAAGCACCTCGAGGCAGTCCTCGAGACGACGGTCGAGACGGTGTCGGTCCTCGCTGACGGCCTGAATGTATTGCTCGAGGCCGAGACCCCTGGAGGATCGATCGTGATACGACGCCCGACCGACCTCCGTGAGACCGACCTGTTCGTCGATCTCGAAACCGAATATCGTGTGATGGAGCACCTGTCCTCAACCCGGATTCGAACGCCGGAGCCGCTGGTCTTCGTCGACGAGTCGACGACACTCGAGGGACCCTGGTTCGCGATGAGGAAACGTGCGGGCGACCCGGTTCCGCTCGGCTCGACACTCCCGGCCCGCTTCCAGGATCCGGCCTCGAGACGTCGACTCGCCACCGAACTCCTCGACACACTCGCGGCGATCCACACACTCGAGACGCGGCCTGTCGCCCCCGTCCTCGAGCACGTCCCGCCCGTCGAGCAGATCGAACGAGCGATGACACGCCTCGAGGCTGCCGAGTCGACAACGAATCGTGCGTGGACGGAGCTCCGAACGCTCGGCCAACGGCTACGGGTGAACGCTCCGGCAACGGTCGAACCGACGCTCGTTCACGGCGACTACCGACCCGGGAATTGCCTTTTCGCCGGAACGGACCGCCCAGCGCTCACGGCCGTTCTCGACTGGGAAACAGCCATGCTCGGCGATCCACACACCGAACTGGGCTACCTGCTCTTGCGCTGGCACGATGCTGGTGATACGGGTATCTGTCTCGAGGAAATCGAGCGAGCGTTCGATCGACCCGAGGCACTCGCCGACATTCGGCGAGCCAATCGGGAGGGGTTGGCCCCGTTCACGGGCCGGCCGGGCAGCCCCACGAGAGGGGACCTCGTCGAACGATACGAACGTCAGACTGGGCGACGGTTTCGGGCCGACCGATTCTACCGCGCCCACGCGGCGTTCCTGCTCGCGACGGTCTGGGTCGACCTGCACCGACGCACCCTCGAGGCTGGGCAGCGATCCGACCGGGAGCCCCACATCGCATACATGACTGCACTCGCAGGGGCGGTTCTGGACGGCGACCTCCCGCTGTAGTCGTCTCACAACGGTCGAGGGTCGGCGATGGCTTCCAACGGGAGCTGGCTCAATGTGTCACAATCGAAAGGCCGCCAGTTCAGTATAGATAGTGTGTTGATACCCCGTTTGGACCATGGGCGAACCCCACCGTTCCCGCGGATCGGTGCCCCGCGACGGCGGCCGTTCCGATGACGGCCGACTGCTCTCCAGGGCAGCCATTGACGAAGCACAAATCAATAACTACACCCGTGAGAAATGGTCGTGTATGACCCTGCAAGTCGGCGTCTTAGGGTATCGCTTCATGGGCAAGGCCCACGCCAACGCACTCGCACGGCTCCCGATGTTCTTCCCCGACGCACCGGACGTCGAGCGGTCGGTTCTCGTCGGCCGCGATGAAGCGGCACTCGAGGCGGCCGCTGACGAACTTGGCTTCCGATCGACGGCGACCGACTGGTCCCAGGTGGTCGACGACGTGGACGTCTTCTACAACCTCGGGCCGAACCACGTTCACGCCGAACCCTCGATCGCGGCCCTCGAGGCCGGGACACCGGTCTTCTGTGAGAAACCGCTCGCACCGACCCTCGAGACGGCCGAAAAGATGGCCGACGCGGCGACCGAGGCTGGCGTCCCCGCCGGGTGCGCGTTCAACTACCGGTTCGTCCCCGCGATTCGCTACGCGAAGACCCTGCTCGAGGCCGGCGAACTCGGGGAGATCCATCACGTTCGTGGCCGGTACCTTCAAGATTGGCTCGTCGATCCCGACGCCCCCTGGTCCTGGCGCAACGACGCCGACATGGCGGGCTCGGGTGCCCTCGGCGATCTGGGCTCACACACCGTCGACCTCGCGCGATTCCTCGTCGGCGACGACGACCTCGCAGGCGAGATCGAGCGCGTCAGCGGCCACCTTCAGACGTTCGTCGAGGAGCGGCCAGTCGAGGGCGGCCAGGATACCCGGCCGGTGACCGTCGACGACGCCTACACAGCCCAGGCCCAATTCGAGAACGGCGCAGTCGGCACGTTCGAGGCTTCCCGGTTCGCCACCGGCCACAAGAACGACCACACCATCGAAATCCACGGCTCGACGGGGAGCCTGCGATTCTCCCTCGAGCGCCTGAACGAACTCGAGGTTCTGTGGCCGGAGAGTCGGGGCTACGAGACGATTCTGGTGACCGACGCCGAGGATCCCTACGTCGACCACTGGTGGCCGCCGGGCCACGTCATCGGTTGGGAACACACCTTCGTCCACGAGAACTACGAGTTCCTCTCGGCGGTGGCCGCCGCTGACGAAAAACCGTTCAGCCCGAATTTCGAGGACGGACTGGCCGCCCAGCGAGTGCTCGCCGCGATACAGGAGAGCGACGAACGCGGTGGATGGGTGGCCCTGGAGGACGGCTGATCGCGGTCGGCCGAAGGGACACACCTGAGCATGGTGTGAGGACCGTCAACCCCGCCGCAACCGCACCACCTATCTCCCTCGAGCCGACAGGGGCCACCATGACCAAGCCGCTGTATCTCGCGGACTCGAGCGTTCGACGGTTCGAAGCGACCGTCGAGCGCGTGCTGGACGACGGCCGAGTCGTCCTCGATCGGACGCACTTCTACCCCGAGGGGGGCGGGCAGCCGGCCGACGGGGGGTGGATCCGTCTGTTGGATGGCCACGTCGACGACGAAGCAACCGACGAACACGTAGTCGACGGAACGGGCGACGATCACATCGACGGCGCGACCACCCGAGTGGCCACCGACAGCGCCCCCGAGTGGCGGGTTATGGACGTCCAGAAACGCGACCGGATTCACCACCACCTCGAGCCATCGAACGAGAAACCCGAATCGCCGGTCCCCGAACCATCGGCGGCCCTCGAGCCGGGCGACACCGTTGTCGGCCGGCTCGACTGGGACCGACGCCACGCTCACATGCGCTATCACACTGCCCAGCATCTTCTCTCTGCGCACTTGCTGGAGACCGACGACGCGCCGACCAGCGGCAACCAGCTGTACGCCGATCGGGCGCGACTCGACTGCGAACACGACCGTTTCGACCCGGCCGATCTCGAGTCGATCGAGGGAGCGATGAACGGGTACGTCGAGGCCGACCTCGACGTGCGGTGGTACGAACTCGAGCGAGAGCGGGCGGAAGCGAAACTCGACCTCGAGCGCACCCGGATCGATCTCCTCCCGGACAGCATCAGCAGGATCCGAATCGTCGAGATCGGTGATAGTGCGGATCCGCTGGATCGGGTTGCCTGTGCAGGGACCCACGTCGAATCCACGGGCGAGATCGGACGCGTCGAAATCACGGGGCGGGAGACCGCCGGTAGCGGCCGTGAACGGATCCGGTTTCGCCTGCTGGAGTGAAGACCACAGTGGCCCCTGCGCATCCGTGCAAGTGACTACCGAACCTAATTGATTCGGCACAAGTGTTGATAGGGTAACGGTTGTATACTTTCACATGACCGATTTTCGCCCCAAGACCGTGGACACCCTGCTCGAGGCGGTTTCCCATCACCGACGGCGATACGTGGTGGCGCTATTGAGCGAGACCCAGACGATGACCGTCGAGAACCTCGTGTCGGAGCTGATCGCCATCGAACGGCGCGCTGTGGACGGCTCGACGCCGAGCCCCCAACACGTTCACGTCTCGCTGGTTCACACTCACCTCCCAGTCCTGGCGGACGCAAACGTCATCGACTACGACCCGCGAAGCGGGACCGTTCGTCGACGGGACCTCGAGGCCCCGATCTGGCCGCTCCTCGAGAATATCCTTGCCAGCGACGACGGCGCAATCTATCCCGAAGCTGTAGACACCTCGACGGAGACCACGATCGGTCCTGAAAAGGAGTAGCGAGGCCGAACAACTCATTGTGTGGAGACGACGATCTATACGAGCCACTGAACGCCATTACCACCCCCTCACGAGACCATGGCTCAGAACCGGTTTATTAGCGATTCTGAACCGACTCGCTGTGAGGGTGGCTAAATCGGTTCAATTGTTACTCCCCCAACCCATCACTCTGTGAAGGTGATCCAGCCCTCGGGCGCGTGTTCTTTCACCGCCATCATCGCCTCGCGGGCATCCGTCCGGTGTTCGTAACTCTGGGTACTCTCGGCCAGCACGTCACCGTAGCTGTCGATGAGCCGCCAGACCCACCCGTCCTCGGCACGGTGCAGTTCGAACGACACGCCGTCGATCTCGAGAATGCTCGCGTTCTCGATGACCGTGCGCACCTCGTCCAGCCCCTCGCGAGCGGCGTCACTCGAGGGATAGCCCTCGGTGCCAGTGGCGACCGTCCGGCCATCCTCGTCGATCAGTCGCCAGTGCCAGCGCTCGTCCTCGTCAGCGAACAGTTCGAACGACGCCACGTCGAAGTCGACGCGGCCGGCAATCGGCGCGAGTCGGCGGACCGCCTCGACCACGGTCACAGCCTCGGCCTTGGTCGCCTCGTCGGTGGGGGCGGTTGCCGTGACCGTCCGCTCCCGATCGACGAGTTCCCACCGCCAGCCACCCTCCTCAACCAGGCGAATCGCCGCCTCGTCGATCGTGAACACCGGCGCGCTGTCAGCACGTGCGGTCAGTCCCTTCACCCGTGCGCCGAGTTCCCGACGTTCCTCGACGGTCTGGGCACCCTCGGCGACGACTGACCGGTCCTGCTCGAGCAAGCGCCAGCGCCACTCGCCCGAACCGGAACCATACAGTTGGACGGTGACGTCGCCGATCGTCACGACCGCCCCGTTGGCCGCTGACGTGCGGATGGCTTCGATGTCCGCTTCGACCTCGTCGCGAGTGGATGCCGGCTCGTGGGCCTCGGCGACCACGTCACCCCGTGGCAGGACGAAACGCCAGTGCCAGTCACCGTTGCTGTAGGTCTGGAAGATCGCCTCGTCCATCGTTCTGATTCGCGAGTCGAGGTGTGCTAGCAGTCGATCCATCGCGTCCTTGGCCGCCGATCGAGTGGGATGGGTCACCGGATCTTCAGCAACTAACTTCCCTGCTTCGTCGATCAGTCGCCAGCCCCACTCGTCGTCCTCGTCGACGAATATCTCGAAGGCGGCGGTGTCGATCTCGAGGAGTTCAGCCTCCGGAGCCTGTTCCTTCAGCGTCATCATTGCCTCGGCGGCTTCACTTCGAGACGTGTGTTCCTGGCCGGAGTCGGCCAGCACTGTCCCGTCCTCGTCGATCAGTCGCCACCGCCACTCGCCGGAGTCCGCCTCGTAGACCTGGAACGCCGCGTTCTCGAACTCGATCAGGTCGGCTTCGCTCGCCTGCTGTCGCACCCGCTCGATGGCCGCCTCGGCCGCTTCCTCGCCGGGATGAGCCTCGGTGCTGGCGGCGATCACCTCGCGGTCTTCCGTCACGAGTCGCCAGTGATAGTCGGTCGTCGGCTGGGCGTCAGTCTCGGCTACCTGCTCGTCCTCGACAGTGACTGGCTGTAGTTCACCCCCGTCGGTAACGGGCTGAGTCGCGGGATACAGTTCGTAATCGGCCGCGTCGACATCGACGATCGTCGCCGCGTCGACGGCCTCGGCAAACGCCGCAGTTTCCGCCTCCGCCGCGGACTCGTCGTCGTGGGTGGCCGGACTCCGGGCCACCAGGTGCTCGTTCTCGTCGACCAGTCGCCACCGCCACCCATCGTCGTCGTAACACTCGAACGTCGGCTCGCTGGCGACAGTGATCGCCGCCGAGTCAAGCCCCCCGAGCAGGGACTCGACGGCCGCTTCGGCGTCACGTTTGTCCGCGAAGGATCGGGTCGCGTGGGCGAGTTCCTCGTCGGCCGCATCGACGAATCGCCAGGTCCAGCCCTCGTCTCCCTCGAGCAGTTCCACGCCAAAGTGCTCGATGTCGAGCAGTCGAGCGCGATCGAACCGTGAGGCGAACGTCTGGGCCGCTTCCTCGGCCTGGTCCATGGTGGAGTGGCCATCCTCGCTCTCGGCCAGTGGCCGTCGATCGTCGTCGAGCAGTTGCCAGTACCACTGGTCGCGCCGTTCGGTGTAGGTGAACGCCGCCCCCTCGATCTCGATAACGTCCGCGTCCGGCCCGCGATCCTTGAGAAAACTCACCGACGTTTCGGCGTCGTCGCGCTCGCCGAACTCCGTGGCGCTGGTGCCGACGATGCTGCCGTCGTCCCGCGCGAGCGTCCACTGCCAGTCGCCCTCTCGACCCTCGTGCAATTTGAACGCCGAGGTGGTCAGTTCCATCAACCCTGCCGACCCGATGCGGGACTTGACGTTCTCGATGCTCGACTCCGTTTCCGGGCGAGTTACCGAACTCGAGTCGCTCGCGGCCAGTGCCTCGAGGTGGAGCATGTGCCACTTCCAGTCGCCCCCTTCGTCGCGAAACGCCGCGAACTGCGCGCCCTCGAGGGAATCGCCGGTGAGAATCGGTGGATCCTCCGTGACACCCTCTTCGGACATGTACTTCGCCTTCTGGCCCGTGAGGACCGGAACGAGCGCGGTCACGCCCGCGATGATGCCGATGCCTACGGTGTACAACACGATCACCTCGAGGGTGTAGTCCGGCGGGGACCCGACTCCTCGCCAGTGTGCCGGATATGCGACACCGAAGGAGCTGACGCCGACGAGCGCAATGAGCAGGCCGACCACGCTGGCCTGAATCGCTCGTTTCCTGACGGGCAACATGAGGACGATTCCGAACAGACACAGCGACAGTCCGGTGGCCGCGGTCACGCCCGAAACGCGAATGAGAACGAACGACGCGGTATCGCCAGCGAAGCCGACGATGAACGTCAGGACGCCCGCGGCACCGATGAGGTAGCCGGCGATGAACACCCAGAATCCGTACACGTCCTTGCTTGAATCGGGTTCACCGACGTAGTGTTCGTAGAGCCGAAACAGATGCCGGTTGAGATCGCTGGGGGATGCCATGTGGTAACTCGAGTGGATCACTGAACCGAACCATAATAAAGTTCTGGCTACGATTAATCGAAAAAACATATATCTCATCTGCAAGAGTGTCCGGAGGCTCGATGCGTTCGCCATACGGCGTCAGACTGTCGAGGGCAGAGTCTGTCGGTTGGCCACGGCCGAAACCACCGAAATCAGCGATCTTAAGCGCCATCCCCAGGAGTTTCGCATTCATCGTAGCTCCGTATTGAATAGCCACACGAGGCTGCCCCCACCGATCGACGGTCGAATCACACGCGAGCCTACCAGTACGGTGCTCGACTCCCACCGGCCTGACAGCTCGAGGACGTACTTAACTCAGACCGATTATTTTCGACACACTGGTCGTTGGTATTTCGAGTCCACAGCTCACTTCAACATCGCACCGGCTGGGTGTGTGGCACAGACGGTCGGCTCGTACCCTGCCTCGGAGAGCCCCCGACCGAGTGCGAACACCGTGTTCCCGAGCATGGCCATCGAGGCCTGCCCGTTCACCGCAGCCACGGCCTCGAGCGCCGCTCGAACGTCCGGCGTGAGCAACTCGGCTTCGCGCGCAAAGCGTCTCGAGGCGTAGATGAACGACGATAGCGTCGGTTCATCGACGACGAGTGAGAGCGCCGACGCGCCGGCCGCACTCAGTTGGTCCGTATCGCCGGTGATGATCTCGGTCGTTGAGAGTTCGCCAAAGGAGACGTACTCCACCCGCGCTCGAGCGGGAATCGCGTCGAGGCTGTTGTGTGCCGGTGCGCCCGGCTCGAGACGAATCGGGACGCCGCCGTGGGCCTGGGCGACGACGTCGCCGAGACCCGTCCCCGCCTCGACCTCGGCGCCGTGGGCGATGGTCACCAGTTCGTTGTAGGATAGCTGCCGGTCGAACACCTGATTCGCCGCCAGTGCCGTCCCCAGTGCGGTCGCGCCAGAGACGCCAAAGCCCGAGCCGATCGGAAGCGTCGAGGTGGCCTCGACCCGTGCCCGTGCCTCGAGGACCTCGAGGACGGTCTCGACCGGTTCGATCGAGACCCGTTCGCCGTCGAACAGTATCGTCGGCTCCCGCGTCGCCCGCGTGACCGTCACCTCGACGCCATCAGTGAGGGTGAGTCCAGCTCCTCGAGAGCCCGCTTTCGTCGGATCGTCGTCCGGGTGCGCGCTGAAGAAACCGGTGATGTGGCCCGGGACGAACGCCGTCGCTTCCTCACGCATTTGCCGGTCGTTTCGAGCGTGCGGACATAACGTTGCAGGTTCCGGGCGGCGAGGGGGTCGCTCCGGCTGTGGTGATCGACGGCGTGATCGCTCGCCGAACGTCAGCGAGCCCTTACGGCGACAGACGCTGCCTGCCTCGTGGGAACACGGTCGGACGCTTCGCGACCTCTCTGCACCCACTCACTGTTACGTCGTCGCCTTACGGCGACAGACGCTGTCGATCTCGCGGGAACAGCACAGCCTCCCGAATGTTCTCGAGCTCGAGCATCGTCATCACGAGCCGTTCGCCACCGAGACCGAATCCAGCGTGGGGTGGCATCCCGTACTTGAACATCTTCGTGTAGTACTCGAACTGGTCCGGATCGAGCCCCTGCTGTTCGAAGCCCGCAACGAGGTGATCGTAGCGGTGTTCACGCTGGCCGCCCGACACCAGTTCCATATCCGGGTGCATCAGATCGAAGCCCGTGGAGAGCGTCTCGTCGTCGGCGTGATCCATGATGTAGAAGGGCTTGATCTCGCTGGGCCAGTCGGTGATGAAGTAGTGGCCGCCAACGTCCGCCCCGAGGGCCTTCTCGCCCTCCGTGGGCAGGTCGTCGCCCCACACCAGCTGCTCGTCGAGAGCACCCGTCGCGTTGATCCGCTCGATGGCCTCCTCGTAGGAGAGGCGTGGGAACGCTCCGTCCGGAAGCTCGAAGGCGTCCGCGAGTTCGAGCGTCTCGAGTTGCTCACCACAGTGCTCGTCGACGGCGGCGTAGACCGCCTTGACGACACCCTCGACGACGTCCATCGCGTCGTGGTGGTCACAGAACGCCCCCTCGAAGTCGATCGAGGTCGCCTCGTTGAGGTGTCGCGGCGTGTTGTGTTCTTCGGCACGGAAGATCGGACCGATCTCGAAGACGCGTTCTAAGTTCGAGCCGGCCATCAGCTGCTTGAACAGCTGGGGGCTCTGGTTCATGAACGCCTCCTCACCGAAGTACGTGATCGGGAACAGTTCGGTCCCGCCCTCCGTTCCCGTGGCGACGATCTTCGGCGTTGTGATCTCCGTGCAGCCGACCTCACGGAAGTGCTCGCGGCTGGCCCGGAGGATCTCGGCGCGAATCTCGAAGATGGCCTGGACCTCGTCCTTTCGAAGGTCGAGCGTGCGGTTGTCCAGTCGCGTCGAGAGTTCGGCGTCGACCTTTTCGGAGGGGTCGAGTGGCAGTTGGGGGTCGGCAGGCGCGACGACCTCGAGATCCGTCGGCGTGATTTCGACACCCGTCGGGGCGCGAGGCTCCTCGTCGACGGCTCCCGTGACGCTGATGACGCTCTCGCGGGCGACGTCGAGACCCGTTTCCACGAGCTCCTCGTCCATCTCGTCTTTCTCGAACTTGATCTGGATCTTTCCGGTGGCGTCCCGGAGGATCAAGAATGCGATACCGCCGAGGTCACGGACCTCGTGGACCCAGCCGGCGACGGTGACGTCGTCGCCGGGCTCGGCGTCAGCCGTGTAGGTTCTGTTCTGCATACACACTGATTCACGTAGCCAGAACTTAAGCGCAATCGTTCGTGGTCGTGTCCGAGCGCGGAGTGCAGTCGCGAGACGGCACTCGAGACCGGTTACCAGTCGACGCTCAACGTCCCGTCACCGTGGGGGTCCGGTGCGACCTCCTTGTCCGTCCGTCGATCGACAACGTGGATGCAGCCGTCCCCCTTCTTCGCCGGGCAGGCCTCGGCCGCCCGAACGTTCGACTCGAGTTCATCCTCACCGATGAAGTACGAATCGACCCGTGCCAGGCCCGTCGAGACGTCCATCTCCCAGTTGTCGCTTACCTCGGCGCACTTGCCCGCCCCGAAGCACTTGTTCGCCTCGAAGATGATCTTGTACGGTTTCTCCTCGATCGGTGGGCCGTCACGCGAGCCGACCTCACGTGGACTCGGGTGTTCGTTTCCCTCGCTCATTGGCAGTACCTCGGGACCCGGTGGTCTTTCGCCTTACGATCCTCCAGGGAGTGACATCGAAAATCGGTGTGATCTCCACGGCCAGCCGCTCCACCTGAGTGGGTGTCACTGCGTTACTGTCAACAGCAGACTGGGGCCGTCCCTGGCCGGGAAGCGACGACAACTCCGCTCACTCGAGACGATGAAAGACGACGGAGAGCAACGTTACCGGCCCATGACGTACAGAATCGGCCCGATCATGAGTAAGGCGATTCCCACGAGCCGGAAGATGACCGTGTCGCCAGTCATGCTCACTGGCGTCAACACGAACAGCGAGCCGACGAGGATGATATTCAGCCCGATGATCTTCATCGACTTCAGCGGCAGGGCTCCGAGAATCGCGAGCGCGAGCAACCCGAGCAGCGCGTGGCCCATATGTAACTCGAGCATGAAGTTGTCGATTGTCTGGAGAGGTACCTCGATCATTCCTGTTCGTAACTCCCCACGATTCGGCCTTTAATACTTCGATTCACGGGTTGTCGGCCCCCTGGCTTCGCGGCCCGTGAAACGCCTCGAGATGAGCGATCGCTGACCCCTCGTGGACGCGGGGTCGCCCGCAGGTGCCAACGCGGTGACGACGTTGGCGGCACAATCAGTTGAGCGGACCGGGAATCGAACCAGTATCCACGCCCAGCGCTCACCCGCTCCAGCGGGCGTCCGCCAGCGTTCGCTGGACCACGTCGTTGCCGACCGCCTCCGCGAGCGTCTCGAAACCAACGCGCTCGGACCGGTCGTCGGCGTTGGCCACGAGTCGGGAGACGATGAACTCCGGTGTCGACCGGCCCACGGTCCCAAAGCGTGGCTGGTAGTCGACGAGCAACTCGAGGTCCGGATTCAACCCCTTCGCGAAGATGCCGTCGACGCGGGCCTCGGGTGGCAGAGGCTCGAGATCGTCGGCCAGGTGCGTGACGAAGACGCCGAGGGCGTCGCGGTCGACGGTCAAGCGAACCAATCCGTGGAGGAGATTGGCCGCGCTGCCGGGTTCGGTGATCGCCTCGAACTCGTCGACGAGCATCAGCGTCCGTCCGCCACTCGAGAGCGGCGGGACGATCGATCGCAACGTCGACTCGAGAACGCCGGCGTTGAAACTGGCGTGGCGGCGATGGAACACGAGCGAGTCCACCGGCGTCACCTCCGCGCGTTCGGCGGGGACCGGCAGCCCCATCGTCGCGAGCAGGACGATCTGACAGCACGTCTCCAGCAAGGTGGTCTTCCCGCCGCTGTTGGCCCCCGTGAGGACGGCGACGCGCTCGTCGCCAGGGAGTTCTTCGGGGTCGACGTCGATGGCCGTCTCGTCGAACGACAGGCCCTCCTCAGGCTCGAGATCCGCGGCCGTCACCGTGTGGTCCCCCAGCGTGTAGGTGACGGGCTGGACAGGTCCCTCCTCCCGGGCGGCGAGGGAGAGGTTTCGCGCGGCGACTACCGAAACCGCCGGCTCGCCCTCGGTTCGGAACGTCGGGCGGGTGCAATCGTAGGCGAGCGCAAAGCGTGCCAGCGACAGGTGAAACCCGATGTCGTCGACGGCACTCACGGCCATGGAAACGTCGTCGCTCGCGTCCTCGAGCGTTCCCTCGAGGTCCTCGCGGACGGCCGCTTCGCGCTCGTCGACAGCTGCCGTCAGATCGGAGCGAAGTCCGCGGAGCGTGCTCCCGACGAAGTCGGTTGCGTCGGTCGCCTCCCGCGGCATCGCCTCGTGGACCTGCGCCAGGGTGAGCTGGGTCTCGCTCACCAGCCGATCCTCGAAGGCATCCCGGAACTCGGTGACCGTGGCCACCCCGTCTGAGCGGAGGTCCTCGATCACCTCGAGAGCGTTGGCGTCCATGTCCTCGACGGTTCCGAGGGCGTCACGGAGTCTGTCGAGTTCGTCGTCTGCCTCCTCGCGGACTCGACCGCCATCGAGAGCGGCCAGTGCGGCTGCCGCCTCCTCGAGGGTCGCGGCCTCGAGGTCGGCGATCGTCTCGAACGGACCGCTATCGACGCCCGCCTCGATGAGCGCCAGGGCAGCCTCGACGGCCGCCCGCTCGCTTCCCGCACGGTCGTCGTACCGGCTGTAAGCCTCGAGGACCGTTCGCCGGTCGGCGTCCTCGAGTGCCGCCCAGGCGTTCCGGGCGGCCAGGACGTCGTCGAGTCGGCCACGCATCGCCTCGACGTCCGTCAGCGGCGTCAGCACCCTCATTCGGTCGGCCGCGCGATCCGTCACCGCGTGCTCGACGGCCAGGTCGAGCAGTTCCTTGTAGGCGTCCCGGGCATCGGCCGTCGCGAGCGTGTCCATCCCGGCCCCACCGGTCGCCCGCCGCAGGATGCGTGTCGCCCGCCCGCGGGGAAGGCCCGCATCGGTCAGTGCTCGCACGTCGCCCTGCTCGATCGCCCGGATCGCCCGCTCGGTGCCCAGCGCGTCGGCGAGGGTCTCCCGGGTCTTCGGCCCGACGCCCCAGTACTCCTCGAGTCGCATATCCTTCGGTTCGAAGGGAGCCCCTTGAAGTTATAGGGATTTCGTCGCCAATCGGCGGCTGTCTGCCCCGACGTGCGGTGGGGCCTGACAGGGTGAATCGGTGCCATACGTGGAACCGGACCGAGTTCTGCTCCCGTGCTCGGGGTATTCCGGCGATTCCAACCGTTGGGAAAAGCTATTCAACTGCCCTCTCGCTAGCTCATCCGTGGAGTCCCCGTTCGACGTTCTGGGCGTCGATGCCGACGCCGAGGAGGCCGAGATCGAACGCGCGTTCAGGCGACGCGTCAAAGAAACCCATCCTGACCAGGGCGGGTCGACCCGCGAGTTTCGCAAGGTCCACGCCGCTCGAGAGCACCTGCTCTCCGGTGACACGGGACCGATCGAGGACGCGGACCTCGAGCCGGGCGCTCGAGGCCCACGGAAGGCGAACGGAGCCACGGAGAGCCCGGCCGAGGAGCCAGTTACCAGCGTCGAGTACCTCAATTACGAGGTCCTGGACGATCACGGCTGGACACTCGAGGACGAGGATCTGTTCGAGAAGGCTGCCGAGGCCGATCTCGAGGATCCCGACTACGGTCGGTTCGAGGTCGACCCCGGGGTGACACTTCTCGAAGCGGCCGAAGAGGAGGGCTTCGAATGGCCTTTCGCCTGTCGGGGTGGGGCCTGTGCGAACTGTGCGGTGGCGATGGTGAGCGGGGACCTGTCGACACCGGTGGACCACATCCTCCCCGAAGAGAACGTCGAGGCGGGGATTCGACTGTCGTGCGTTGGCGCACCGACGACAGACGAGGTGACCGTCGTCTACAACGTCAAGCACCTGCCGGAACTGGACGAACTTCGGCTCCCACCCCGGCCGTTCGAGTGACTGGTTCTGACTGTGTTGCCGTGTGACCATCGATTGCCGACACGGGACGGATGCTGCGAACACGATGGAGCAACGCCAGAAGTAGTCGGTCAGATCCTCGAGTGTGCCCCGAGCGAAACCGATCAGTCTCGAGAACTGTCCTGCAACTGATTTTTCGCCGCTGTCCGTCGCTTCTGGGAGAACTGCGGTCGATCCGCCGAGAAGTCGACCTCGATCTCATCGAGCGTGCGACGATAGATGTTCGTCCGCCGACCCTCCTTCGAGAGCGTCCGTCCCTCACACTCGAGGAGGCCAGCGTCGACGAGTTCCTCGATGCGTCGGTAACAGGTCGCGATCGGTATCTCGATATCGTCGCTCAGCGCCTGGGCGGATTTGGGGGTTTCCGCGGCACAGAGAATCTCGGCACTGTACTTGCTGCCGAGCGCTGAAAGGAGTGCGTCCGGTTCGCCATCGCGTTGATCGGTCCAGCCACCACGGGACGTCATAGGCAGAGACATTCTAATTATCAAAATTGAATCTTGTGGTTATTTCGGCCGGTTGATTTAAGTCCGGGGGCGGTCGAGGGGGTTTTTGAGTTGGACGCCATAGACGGCTCCATGAAGGTCGCGCTGGTCACCGTCGGCGACGAACTGCTGGCCGGACGGACGACGAACACGAACGCCACCTGGCTCTGTGCCCAACTCGACGACCGCGGCGTCGACGTCGAGCGCGTCACCACCGTCCCCGACCGCGTGGGCGACATCGCCCGCGTCGTCAACGAGTACCACGCCGAATATGACGCCGTCCTCGTCACGGGCGGCCTCGGGCCCACCCACGACGACGTCACCATGGAGGCGGTCGCTGCCGCATTCGGACGCAGCCTCGTCGAACACGACGAGGCACTCACCTGGCTCGAGGAGGAAGGCGGCTACACCCGCCAGGACCTGACGGCGGGAACGACCCACCTCCCACGCGGGGCCCGAGCCCTCCACAACGTCGAGGGTGTGGCCCCCGGCTGTGTCATCGGGACCGCGTACGTGCTGCCGGGTGTCCCCGCGGAGATGAGGGCGATGTTCGAATCCGTGGCCGCGGAGTTCACTGGCGAGGACCGATATCGCGAGGTCGTCGTTGCCAACGAACCGGAGAGTGCGCTGCTCGAGCACCTCACGACCGTACAAGAGCGCTTCGATGTCGCGGTAGGAAGTTACCCCGGCGAGCACGTCCGCATCGCCGTTCAGGGAACCGACGAAGCGGCCGTCTCGGCGGCGGTGACGTGGCTGACCGAACGGGTCGACGTCGCTACAACGAACGAGTGAGATCGGTCGTCGCACTTACCGATACAGATATCGAAGCCAAAGGGCGGTGGCGGCGACACCGGCGACCAACAGTCCCCAGCCGGCGACGGCCATCGGCACGGGCCCGGACTCGAGTGCGACTTGCGTGAGTTCGATCATACGCGAACTGGGTCCCACCCCCTCTTAGTTTTTCATTTTCGGTGCCCGCGCCGGAAGCCGTATGGCTTTTTGACTCGCCGCCGAAGGCAGACATATGGAGCAACTCGGGTTCGTCGTCAACCCCATCGCCGGCATGGGTGGTCGAGTCGGGCTGAAGGGAACGGATGGGCAGGTGGCGGAAGCCCGAAAGCGGGGCGCGGAACCGAGAGCACCCGACCGTGCCGTCGAGGCTCTCGAGTCCCTCGCCCGGCGCAACCCAGACGTGACGATCTACACGGCCGGCGGCCCACTGGGTGAAGACGCTGCTCGTGCGGCCGGTTTCGATCCCGAGGTCGTGTACGATCCACATGCTGACACGCGTGGGGGAGCCGACGTTCCCGCCACCTCGGCTGTGGACACGAAGGCTGCTGTGGCGGCGTTCCTCGAGGAGGGGGTCGACCTCGTGTTGTTCGTCGGCGGCGACGGGACGGCAGTGGACGTGGCCGAGGTGGTGACCGACGCCGAAGACGGGGAAACGGACCCTGCTGGCGCCCGCACGCCCATGCTCGGCGTTCCCGCTGGCGTCAAGATTTACTCCTCTGTGTTCGGCGTCACGCCAGCAGACGCCGGCCGGATCGCCGCCGACTTCGACCGCGTCGAGGATCGCGAGGTCAACGACATCGACGAGGACGCCTACCGCGAAGGCGAGGTCCGGGCCGAACTCCGGGCCGTCGTCCCGGTTCCCGTCGCGAGCGGCGTTCAGTCGAGCAAACAACTCGCGAGCGGGAGCGTCGAGACCCTCGCCGAGGGTGTCGCCCAAGACGTCGAGGCGGGAACCACCTACGTGTTCGGTCCCGGCAGCACCGTCGGGGCGATCCAGTCGGCGCTCGGAATCGACCCCTCTCCACTCGGGGTCGACGTCTGGCGCGACGGCGAAGTGTTGGCGCGAGACGCCAGCGAAGCCGAGATCCTCGAGGTCCTCGAGGAGCCGACCATCATCGTGGTCTCGCCGATCGGCGGCCAGGGGTTCGTCTTCGGTCGGGGAAACCACCAGATTTCGCCCGCCGTGATCGAACGCGCCGCGGACGTCGAGGTCGTCGCCTCGGAGAGCAAACTCGACGCCATCGGCCAACTCCACGTCGACACCGACGACGAGGCCGTCGACGAGTCACTCCGGGGGTGGACGCAGGTCCGAACGGGGCGATTCACGACGCGACTGATGAAGATCGTTTGAGTGGGTCGTCCTATCGCTCGCGCTCGTGAACCACCATCGGCACCTCGTGGGTCGGGCGCGCCGTGATCGTCGCGAGCAAGTCGAGATCCGTCCCGGGCACCAACTCGAGGTGATAGCGCTGGTAGATGGTTGCGAGTAAGAGTCGCGCCTCGAGCATCGCGAACCGGTCACCGATACACCGCCGTGGGCCGGCAGCGAAGGGGAAATACGCCAGTTTCGGCAGCTCGGACTCCATCTCGTCGGTCCACCGGCCAGGGTCGAACGCGAGCGGATCGTCGTACCACCGCCCGTCCCGGTGGACGACCCACTGATGCATCCGGATCGTGGCCCCAGGCGGAATCTCGTAGCCGTCGATGATGTCGGGTTTGACTGGCTCACGGACGATCCCAGGCACCGGTGGATAGAGGCGCATCGACTCCTTGACCACCTGCTCGGTGTACGTCAGGTCCCCCAGATCGGCCATCGTCGGAGGCTCCCCGTCGAGGACGGCCTCGAGTTCCGCGACCAGTTGCTGTTCGGCCCGCGGGTGCTTCGAGAGCAGGTAGGCGGTGAACGTCATCGCGAGCGCCGTCGTCTCGTGGCCAGCCAGCAAGAGCGTCACGACCTCGTCCCTGATCTGTTCGTCCGAGAGTCCCTCTCCCTGCTCGTCGGTGACCTCGAGCAGTTGTGAGATGACGCCGTGGTCGGTCGGCTCCGTCTTCCGTGTCTCGATGATGTCGTAGATGAGGACATCGAGTTGCTCGCGGGCCCGCTCGATGCGTCGACGCGACGGCGTCGGTACCCACGGCGGTAGGGCGTAATTCGAGAGCGTTTCGGAGGCGAGCATGAACTCCTCGAGGGCCGCCCCGACGGTGTCGACGTGGTCCTCGATCCCGACGCCGAACAGCGCCCGGGCGACGATGACGAGGGTGAGCGAGGACATCTCCTCGTGGAACGACAGCGTCTCCCCGTCAGCCCAGTCTTCGACGGCCTCGAGGGTGAAGTCGGTCATCATGGTCGCATACTCCTGGATCCGTCCCGGGTGGAACGCCGGCTGAATCAGGTGACGGTTGCGTCGCCAGACCGCTCCCTCGCTGTTGAGGATGCCGTTGCCGGTGACTGGCCGGAGGATCGACTGAAAGCGCTCACCCTTGATGTAGTGTTCGTTGTTGGTGACCAGCACCTGCTCGATCAAGTCGGGGTGGTTGAGCTGGTAGGTCAACCCGCCGGGGTCCTCCCAGCAGGCGATGTCGCCGTACTCCTGGCTGATCCCGGTCATGAATCCGTAGGGGTCACGGAGAAACGACAACTGAGTGCCGACGAGGGGGAGTCCGTCCGGACCGGGCGGACGCTCGAGGTCCCGACCGTCGGACCCGAGAGCGCGTGGTAATTGCATACACGTACTCGGACGGACTGTCCCATTAGTGCTGTGCCCCAACCACCGGTCACGGCAGCGGTCAGCACCGTTTTTGTTCCCGAACGCCTCCCGCCCAGTATGGACGAACTCGCGGAACTCTCCGAAACGGTTCGCGACGCATCCGAGGTCGTCGCCCTCACCGGTGCGGGGATCTCTGCCCCCTCGGGCGTCCCGACGTTCCGCGGGGACGATGGTGTCTGGGAGCGCTTCGACGAGGGCCAGTTCACGTTCACGCGATTTCGACACGATCCAGCCGGTTTCTGGGCGGACCGACTCGAGTTGCAGCGGGCGATGTACGGGGAAGCCTACGAGCCAAACCCGGCTCACGAGGCGCTGGCGCGACTGGGCGAGGCTGGCCACCTGCGGGCAATCGTCACCCAAAACACCGACGGACTCCACTGCCAGGCGAGAGACCGGTTCGCCACCGTGGACGACGGTGCCAGCGGGGCGAGCGTCCTCGAACTGCACGGCAACGCTCATCGGGTGATCTGTACCGACTGCGATCGACGGGCGGATGCCGAACCAGTCCTGGAGCGGGTCGCCGACGGCGAACGGCCGCCGAGGTGTGAGTGTGGTGGCGTCTACAAGCCCGACGTGGTGCTCTTCGGCGAACGCCTGCCGGAATCGCTCTTCCAGCGCGCCCGCCAGCTCGTGGGTTCGTGTGACGTCTGTCTCGCCGTCGGTACGTCCCTGATCGTCGAACCGGCGGCCTCCCTGCCCCGCATCGCCGTCAGGAACGGAGCGACGCTGGCGATCAACACGCTCGACACCACACCACTGGACGATCTGGCGACGGACGTCTATAGACGGGACGTCGTGGACGTACTGCCCGCACTCGAGGCCCAGATTTTGGGCGATCGATGCACCTGAACTCGGTCAGGCGTCGTTGGCCGCCTCGACCGTCTCACGAACGGCGTCGACGCCGGCATCGTGGGCGAGATTCCCGACGACGATGACGTCGGCATGTGTCGCCATCCGATGGGCAGAGTCGTAGTCGTGGATGCCACCGCCATAGAAGAGCGTCGAGTCCTCGAGGGCTTCCGCGGCCGATTCGACGATTTTCGGATCTCCGTAAGTGCCGGAGTACTCCACGTAGACGATCTCCTGGCCGAACATCTGCTCGGCGATGCGGGCGTACGCGCCGACGTCTTCGGCAGAGAGGTCACAGTCAGCCTCGGTGAGCGTTGCCACGTCGGCTTCGGGGTTCAGCACGATGTAGGCCTCCATGAACGTCCGGTCCCACTCGAGGTCGCCCTCGATGCGCACCCACTCCTTGTGCGCGCCGGTGATCCAGAACGGCGAGCCGGCGTTGAACACGGTCGGGATGAGATACCCCTCGAGGGCGTCGTTGTCGACGACCACGCCCGGGTTCGAGGGCTCCTGGTAGAGCGGGACGTCGTGTTCCGCACAGGCTTCGATGACGGCCGTCATGTTCTCCTCGGTCATCCCCATCGTGCCGCCGACCTCGACCGCGTCCGTTCCCGTCGCACAGAGATCGCCGTAGGTGACGCCCTTGGGGAGATCCTTGTCGGGATCAAGCTTGAGAATGTGGTTCCAGTCCGCCCAGGGTGCAGTCATACCGCTCCGTTTCTCGGTCCGGGCCAAAAGTTCTGCGAATCGACCGCTACTGGGACCGATACGTATTTTCTCGCTCGGTC
>LKND01000052.1 GCA_001564275.1 Natrialbaceae archaeon Tc-Br11_E2g14
GCCCTCGAGCTCGTCGAACAGGGCCACCACCTTGCGCTCGACCTCTCGACGAATCTCGTGAACGGTCTCGAGGTCCTGCCCGTGTGGATCGTCGAGGGCCCAGTCGCGGACGTCGGGGCCGTCCGTGCCGCCCTCGAGTTCGAGGGTGGAACAGCCCATGGTGGCGACGACGTCACACGACTCGAGCGTCGCCCGGGAGATCGACTGCGGTGACCGATCGCCGAGATCGAACCCCGCCTCGGCCATCGCCTCCATCACGACGTCGTGAACGGCGTCTGCGGGGTCAGTTCCCCCGGAAACGATCTCGACGTCGTCCTCGAGGGCGCGCCGGTCGCGTTCCCGTTCGGCGTAGGCGGTCGCCATCTGACTTCGGCCCGCGTTCTGCACGCAAATAAGTGCGACAGTGGTCATAGTGGAGGACTGGACACGGACGAGCATAACGGCTGGTATTGGGGGTCCTGTGGGATACATAGCCACGGGCACTCGTACAACACTTCGACGTCGACCGGGGACCGGTGCTGAGATTGCGCCGAACAGTGGAGTTGGACTGGGACGGAGACCGTTGCCCTTCGATGGCCAGCTCACGCTCCCAAGAAGCACTCCAGCGGGCGAACACCACTCTCCTGGTGAATCAGGCCACAGGTCAGTTACTCCTCGAGGTCGACCGATTCCCGATCCAGCACGGCCGAATCCGCCCGGTAGCGATCGGCGAGCGCCACGTAGTGATCCGCCGTCTGGGCCCAGGGCGTCTCCTCGAGTTCGGTCTCGACCGACGCCGGTGCCCCGACGGCGAGGACCGATTCGGGGATGGTGGAGTCCTCGGTGACGACGCTGTTTGCGGCGACGACGCTCTCGGCCCCAATGCTCGAGCCATCGAGGACGATTGCACCCATTCCGACGAGTGCCCGTCGCCCGACGTCGGCACTGTGCACGATGGCATTGTGGCCGACGGTGGCCCGCGGGCCAATGCTGGCGCCCTCGTGGAGCGTCGCGTTGTCCTGTACGTTCGCGCCCTCCTCGAGGACGATTTTGCCGTGATCGCCACGGAGGACGGCCCCGGGCCAGACGCTCGCGTTCGCCTCGATGCGGACGTCACCGATGACGGTGGCCGCAGGGTCGACGTGCGCGTCGTCGGCAATGTCGGGTTCGTGATCTTCGAATCGCCTGATCATGGCCTGCATTCTCGCTGGTGAGTGGTAATGGTACCGTCCGCGACTGGCTACTCGGGAGGGGTGATCGAGCCAGACCGGTTCAGAACGTCTCGATGACCTCCTGAAGGCAGCCATCCGGCTGGTAGTGGCTGAAGTGGTCGGGGACGTAGTCGACGTTGTGATCGGTGTAATTGTCGGGTTGGGTTCCATCGATCTCCGTTGCCCCGATGGCAGTTCCCCACTCGGCCGTGGGGTACGCCCAGTCAGGGACGGCGTCGTCGGTCATCCAGAAGTTGTCGAGTCGCCCGACGGCCGCCTCGATCGAATTGCCATAGGCTCCCTCGAGCGACGGCGCGTCGTCGTTGGCCGCCCCGCCGAGTAGAGTGGCGCTCTCGAGCAGCGCCGTGTCGCCGCTGGCCGCGAGCGCGTCGATGGCGCTGAGACCGACCCGTGCGCCAAGAGTGTGACAGCAGACTCGAAGGGTTGTGTCGGGGTTTTCGGCCCGACACGCCCGGAGAAACGCGGCCAGCTTGGTTCCGTTACGTTCGGCGATGGTCGTCGCACTGTATCAGCCGAAATCGGCATCCCAGGTGTAGCCAACGACTGGATGATCGTAGCCCTCGAGATGGAAATCCGTTTCCTCGTGCCGTCCGTGAGCGAGACGCGGCCCAACCAGTTGGTGTGGAAGTGACCCCGCGTGCTCACACGCGGGAAATCCTGGGGTGGATCATCACACTCACCCCTCTTGCCTGCCCGTGCCGACGTCGATGCCGCGCCGAAGGCTCCGAGAGCGATCGTCGCGATGCCGATGCCGCGGATCAGGTGACGACAGGTGGCCGTGTGGGTGGTGCTATAGTGCGTGAGTTGTCACCGGTAGTCATAAGCAGGGAGTCGAACGGACGATGCATAAAACGTTACACAAAAATTGTGAGAAAACAACCCAGATGGGACCGAAGAGCGTTGGTAGCGACTGGTGGGTGTCGGTGAACCGAGTTACCCACTGGATCCACTGGTGATGAACGCCCACTGCAGGAGCGGGTGACGTGATGGAGAGCTACAGACGAAAGACGCCCACCAGGCCACCCCGGAGAGACACCGTGTCACAGGGATCGAACCAACCCAGGGACTTTATACAGTCTGAGTGTGTAGCCAAACGTAGCGAAACCCGCGGGCAAGTGCGTTCGTGCGGTCGAGAGGCGGCGACGCCGTGTCTCGGCCCGGAATCGATCCCGAGCGCATAGCGGGACTGAGGCCGACGGGACACCGTACCGGTCTGCCGTGCCCGGGAGTCCGTGGACCGTTTCGATGAGCGCGACGCGCTCAGTGTAAACAACTATGGAAATCGAAATTGCAACCATTGGCGGATACGAGGAAGTTGGACGGCAGATGACTGCCGTCCGCGCAGGCAACGACGTGGTCATCTTCGACATGGGGCTCAACCTGTCGCAGGTTCTCATTCACGACAACGTCGAGACCGAACGGATGCACAGTCTCGACCTGATCGACATGGGCGCGATACCAGACGACCGGGTCATGAGCGACCTCGAGGGCGACGTGCAGGCGATCGTCCCGACCCACGGTCACTTAGACCACATCGGCGCGATCTCGAAGCTCGCCCACCGATACAATGCACCGGTCGTCGCGACGCCGTTCACCATCGAACTGGTCAAACAGCAGATCGAGGGCGAACAGAAATTCGGCGTCGAGAACGATCTGGTCAAGATGGACCCCGGCGAGTCCATGACGATCGGCGATCACGGCGTCGAACTCGAGTTCGTCAACGTCACTCACTCGATCATCGACGCGATCAACCCGGTCCTGCACACGCCGGAGGGTGCGATCGTCTACGGCCTCGACAAACGGATGGACCACACGCCGGTCATCGGCGACCCGATCGACATGAAGCGCTTCCGTGAGATCGGTCGCCAGGACAACGGCGTCCTCTGTTACATCGAGGACTGTACCAACGCGAACAAGAAGGGGCGAACCCCCTCGGAAAACGTCGCCCGCGAGCACCTCCGTGACGTCCTCTACAGCATGGAGGACTACGACGGCGGCATCGTGGCGACGACGTTCTCGAGTCACATCGCGCGGGTGAAGTCGCTGGTCGAGTTCGCCAACGACATCGGTCGCCAGCCCGTCTTGCTGGGTCGCTCGATGGAGAAGTACTCCGGCACCGCAGAGCGACTGGACTTCATCGACTTCCCCTCGGACCTGGGGATGTTCGGACACCGGAAGTCCGTCGACCGCACGTTCAAGCGGATCATGAACGAGGGCAAGGAGGACTTCCTGCCCGTCGTCACCGGTCACCAGGGCGAGCCACGCGCGATGCTCACCCGAATGGCCCGCGGGGAGACACCGTACGAACTGGACGACGGCGACAAGGTCGTCTTCTCCGCGCGAGTCATTCCGGAACCAACGAACGAGGGCCAGCGCTACCAGGCCGAGAAGCTCCTCGGCATGCAGGGTGCCCGCATTTACGACGAGATCCACGTTTCCGGTCACCTGAACCAGGAGGGTCACTACACGATGCTCGACGCCCTCCAACCGCAACACATCATTCCGGCCCACCAGGATCTGAAGGGGCTATCGGGCTACGTCAAGCTCTGTGAAGGCGAAGGGTACCAGTTGGGGCGTGACGTCCACGTCTCGCGCAACGGGAACATCATCCAGCTCGTGGACTGACATGACGACGCCGGAGGCACGCGAGGAGGCGGTGCTCGAGGCCGTTCGCGAGCGAAGAGAACTGGTCAACGAGGCCATCCCGGAGGAACTGCCGATCCAGCGGCCCGAGCGACTCTACGAGGCATCGCGGTACTTGCTCGATGCTGGCGGAAAGCGACTTCGACCCACGATGTTGCTCGCCACGGCCGAAGCCCTGGCGGACGTGGAGGCACTCTCGGTGCCATATCGAACCTTTCCGACGCTCACCGACGCCACCGTCGACATCATGGCGGCGGCCGTCAGCGTCGAGGTCATCCAGTCGTTTACCCTGATTCACGACGACATCATGGACGACGACGACCTCCGTCGTGGCGTGCCGGCCGTCCACCGGGAGTACGACCTCGAGACGGCAATCCTTGCGGGTGATACGCTCTACTCGAAGGCCTTCGAGATCATGCTCGATACGGGGGCCGAACCGGAGCGAACGGTCCAGGCGCTAGACGTACTCGCAAGGACGTGTACGAAGATCTGTGAGGGACAGTCACTCGACGTCAGTTTCGAGGACCGAGCGGACGTCACGCCGGAGGAGTACCTCGAGATGATCGAACAAAAGACGGCCGTCCTTTACGGCGCTTCGGCGTGTCTCCCCGCGGTGTTACTCGGTGCCGAGCAGGACACCGTCGACGCCCTCTACGGATACGGGCTGGACGTCGGGCGAGCGTTCCAGATTCACGACGACGTTCTCGATCTGACGGTCCCGAGCGAACAGCTGGGCAAACAGCGTGGCAGCGATCTCGTCGAGCACAAACAGACGCTGATCACGGTCCACGCCCGCGAACACGGCGTCGACGTCGGATCGCTGATCGACACGAACGACGTCACTGCGGTCACCGAGGCCGAGATCGACGAGGCCGTCGCGACACTCGAGGCTGCGGGATCGATCGAGTATGCCAACGAGACTGCTCGTGACCTGGTCGACCGCGGGAAGGATCGACTGTCGGTCGTCCCGGATAACGAGGCCAGGGATCTGCTCTGTCAGGTCGCCGACTACCTGATCGAACGCGGCTACTGATCGGCAGGTTGGTCGAAACACTCGGTCCACCGGTGTGGGTCGACACGATATTGACATCCTCCCGCGCCTCAAGACGTGGAAATCCACGCAGTGGATATTCAGGTTGCGCGTTTTCTCGGTTCTCAAGTACGCTTTCGCGTGGAACCTCAGAGGTCGCCACCGAGTTGTAACGATTGAAACGATTTACACGCCCTCACAGCGAGTCGGCTCAGAACCAGTGACAAACCGACTCTGAGCCGTGGTCTCGTGAGGGTGTGTGTAATGGCGTTCAGTGGCGACTATAGCCCACCGGCCCCTTTCACTCCAGACGATAGTCCATCGACGCCGGGCGGTGTGGCGCTGGCCGAAATCGCCGGCGGTGTCGACACGGTTCCCGCCTTGGAACCTCCACTGACGACCCGACCGAACGCGACGAGTCCCTGAATGCGCCATACGAGTGTTGCCATCCGTCAGGTTCTGGCCCGAGAGGACCGGAACCCCGAGTGGAGTGGAGACTCGTCGAAGAACGGTTCCGACGATGGGGCCTGAGCGGGCCACACCGGGCCTGTTTTCAACGAGCGCGAAAAAGCCACCATCGAGAGTCATGGACGAGGAGTTACGGTCCCGCGTCGAGCGCGAGGCCGAAAAGCACGCGCTGTTGAACGCGGTCAAACACGAGAGCGAGGCGAACGTCGGTGCCGTCATGGGGCCGCTGATGGGCGATAACCCAGATTTCAGAGCTCACGCTGATGCGGTCCCCGGAATCGTCGGTGGCGTCGTCTCGCGGGTGAACGATCTCGATGCCGACGCGCGCCGGGCGCGCCTCGAGACGCTGGCACCCGAGGAGTTGGCCGACATCGAGGCGGAGGACGAGGCCGACGACCAGTCACTGCCGGCGTTGCCGAACGCCGACGCGTACGAAGAGATCCGCATGCGGTGTGCACCGAACCCTAACGGACCGTGGCACATCGGCCACGCCCGCATGCCCGCAGTCATCGGCACCTACCGCGATCGCTACGACGGCTGGTTTTGCGTGCGCTTCGACGACACCGACCCCGAGACGAAGCGACCCGATCTCGATGCCTATGGCGCCATCCTCGAAGACCTCGAGTACCTCGGATTCGAGGCCGACGAGGTGTACACGGCGAGTGATCGGCTCGAAACCTACTACGAACACGCACGGCGACTGATCGACGCCGGTGGCGCGTACACCTGTTCGTGTTCAGGCGAGGACTTCTCGGAGCTGAAGAACGCTGGCGAAGCTTGCCCACACCGCCAGAAACCCGTCGAAACGGTTCACGAGGAGTTCGATGACATGATCGCGGGGGACTACGACAGCGGCGAAATGGTCCTTCGGGTGAAAACCGACATCGATCACAAGAACCCCGCCCTGCGCGACTGGGTCGCCTTCAGAATGGTCGACACCCCACATCCGCGCGAACAGGCAGCCGACTACCGCTGCTGGCCGATGCTCGACTTCCAGTCGGGGATCGACGACCAGCTCCTCGATGTGACCCACATCATCCGTGGCATCGACTTACAGGACTCCGCAAAGCGACAGCGGTTCGTCTACGACTACTTCGACTGGGAGTACCCCGAGGTGCTCCACTGGGGTCACGTCCAGCTCGACGAGTACGACGTCAAGATGAGCACCTCGACCCTGAAAGCGCTCGTCGACGACGGCGAACTCGACGGCTGGGACGACCCGCGCGCGCCGACGCTCGAGAGCCTCCGTCGACGCGGCATCAACGGGGAGGCGATCACGAAGGCAATGGTCGAACTCGGCACCTCCACGAGCGACGTCGACCTCGCGATGAGTTCGATCTACGCAGCCAACCGGGACCTGATCGACGAGGAGACGGACCGTCGCTTCTTCGTCCGGGACGGAGTCGAGGTCGGCCTCGGTGGCAGCCCGCCGGCAGAGGCGAATCCACCGCTTCACCCAAACCACGTGGATCGCGGTGTCCGGAAAATTCCGGCCGGCGACGCCGTCTTCCTCGAGCCCGAGGACCTGCCAGGTCGGGAGGAGAAGATCTGGCTGAAGGGGCTGGGCTGTTTCCTGTATACCCGTGACGTCCTCCAGTACACTGGCGACCCGATCGACGTGGTCCGGGACGGTGACGTCGACGTGATCCACTGGGTGCCGGCCGAAGAGAACGTGCCCCTCACCCTCCGAACGATGGATGGCGACGTAGCGGGATGGGCCGAGCCCGGCGTTGTCGCCTACGAGTCCGACGATATCGTGCAGTTCGAACGGGTCGGGTTCGCGAGACTCGACATCGTCGACGACGAGGCGGTGGCCTACTACAGCCACCCATAGACCCCGGAAAGCGTAAGCGTCGCCCGTCTCGATTGCCTCCCTGTCGGCGAGGAACCCGAAACCCGTTCAGACAGCTCCTGGGTGAGGGTGCCACCGATCGTTGCCTCGCCTGGCGACCGCACGTGGGCTCGTAGATCGGGTCGTCTCACGAGGAATCCTCGAGCAGATCCGGCCCGCTCTCGGGATGGGGGTCGGCGACGACGCCGTCCTGTTGGCCGAGCACTCGAGCGTGAGCGGCACAGACGTGTCGGTTTTCGGCCCACGGGATGTGAAGTTCCACGGCAGCCGAACGAGTGCAATCGGGTTCGGCACACTCCATAGACGACACTTCGGGCGATGGCGTGACAATCGTTTCGGTGAGATGCTCCGACTCTCGAGGCCACGTCGTTGGCCGCTACAGCACGAACACCGCAACCAGAAACCCCAGCAAAATCGTCGTCGTCAACACCACCTGAATCACCGTCGACGCGAGGACCCCCACCGTGGCGTACCAGGCCGCCTCGAGGCTGGCATCGACGTCTCTCGAGGCCCGCCACTCGAGGACGAAGACCGTCCCGAACAGGCCACCGAGGAGCCCGAGTGGACCAGTCACGAGCATCAGGCCGATCCCGACGGCCGCAGCGATGGCCACGGTCTGCCAGGACGCACCACCCGCTCGAGCCGCGATCGAGCCCGCGAAGAACTCCGCGAGCAGCGTCAGAAGGGCGAGGCCGGTGAGAACCGCGAGAGCCACTGGTCCGGGTTCGGTGAACCCCGAGTGCCACCAGTGCAGCGAGAGCCCTGCGAGTGAGAGCGCGCCACCCGGGACGAGCGGGACCACCGTGCCGACGATCCCAGCGACCAGGAGACCGATGGCAACCAGCGTGATGACCTCGACCATGGATCGAATCAGGGGTGCGGGTGGAAAAGCGATGTCGATCGGCGGTGGGGCGACCGATCTCGGGGCTATCCTCGCCGTTAGCGAGCCGTTCACCTTCGGTGTGGCTGTGTCGACACGATTATCCCTCCCTCGCCGAATGCACGCCCATGACCACGGCTCGAGGCGCGATCGTCGTCGGAGCCTCGTCGGGAATCGGGGCGGCGCTAGCGCGGGAACTCGCCGAGGACGGCTACGAGGTGGGGCTGGCCGCCAGACGAACCGCGCGACTCGAGGCAGTGGGTGAGTCGTTACCGACACAGGCCTACGTGGCGACGATGGACGTCACCGACACCGAGGACGCTCGGTCGGGACTCGCTGAACTGTTCGATGCCATGCCCCCCGTCGACGTCGTCGTCCTGAACGCTGGCGTTGGCGACTCGAACGAAGAGTTGGATTGGGAACCGGCCCGCGAGACGATCGACGTCAATGTCCGGGGGTTCTGTGCGCTCGCGACGGCTACCATCGATCACTTCGAGTCCCGAACGGACGTCTCGAGCGATCGTGACGGCCATCTCGTCGGGATCTCCTCGGTGGCCGCCCACTTCGGCAATCCGGGGGCACCGACGTACAACGCGTCGAAAGCGTTCGTGTCGACGTATCTCGAGGGGCTGCGCCACCGCCAGTCGTCTCGCGAGACCGACGTGACGATTACGACCGTCGAACCCGGATTCGTCGACACGGACATGCTGTTGGCCGAGGAGCCGTTCTGGGTTGCCAGTCCCGAAACGGCTGCCGCACAGATCGCTCGGGCTATCGCGAGGGGGCGCAACCACGTCTACGTGACCCGTCGGTGGCGAGTGATCGCGTGGCTGTTCAAGGCGCTCCCCGAGTCGGTGGTCAGACGGCTGGTGACGTAATCGGTCGCCACCACCAGAGCCGGGGTTGCGATCACGGAGGGCGCGCTCAGTCCCCGTGGATCCCCAACACGCCGTGTCGCTCGAGTTCGAGGTCGGGAACCTCAAGGCCCCCTGTTGTGTCCTGCTCGCCGTTTGCAGCGTCGGTCGTGGCGACCGACCCGTCCGAACCCGGGACCGACCGAACCGACACCGTGGGCCACTCACCGGTGCTCGTGAGCGTCTCGAACTCATCCTCGGTCACGAGAACGGTGTCCTCGCTCTTTGCCCCCTGGACCGTCGGATTCCAGGCGTAGGCCATCGGCGCACGGAGGGAAGCGGCGTGATCCGGGGTGGCAATCCACTCCCGACCGGCGAAGCCCGCTGCTCCACCCTGGTGGTGCTCGCGCCACTCGTCGTCCTGGCCGAGCGCCGCGTATGCCCCCTGGATGGCACCGAAGACGTCGCCCACGATCGCGTCCGGCGCTCGTGTGCCAGCCTGCGTCCCTGCCAGGGCCGTCGTCTCGACTCGCATCGCCATCTCGTGACGATCCTCGAGCCACGTTGGCGCGTCGAAGGCCACGGTTCGGGTGCAACTCGCGTGCAGTCCGTGGCGTTCAGTGGTGACCGAGACGATAGCGTATGCACCGAATTCGACGGGTTTCGGTGTGAAGTGACGGTACGCACTGACGCGCTCGGCCCCGCCGACGAGGACGACCGGCGTCTCGATGTTCCGGGCCGCGAGCGACACGGTCAACGCCGCCCTGACTTCGGCCTCCGTATCCGTCGACTCGAGTTCCCGGCAGACGGCCTCGACTGCAGCCGCCGTTTCCCGCCCGAGCCTTCGGTAGCGCTCTCGGTCCCGTTCCGTCAACGGTTGGCGGACCGTCGCCGGGTCGAACGTCTCGAGGCCCGGTATCTCGACGTCCGCGGCCGCTGGTCCACCCAGCGACGAATCCGAGTCGTCGACGACCCCGGCGATGGCCTCGCGCAACGACGAGGCGTGCCACGGGAACGATCGCGTCTCGATCGGCACGTCGGCGTCCTCGAGATCCGGGAGTTCCTCCACCCTGAGGCGCTCGAGTTCGATGTTGTTCGCCAGGAGGGTGATCGACTCACCGTCGTACCCGAGTGCGCCGACGCCGAGGGGACGCTCTCGATCGACGACCGAACTTCCGCCCGCGAGCCACGCGAAGGAGTTCGGCTGCGCCAGCCAGACTGCCCCCAGATCCCGGCTCTCGAGGAAGGCATCGAGTCGCTCGAGTTTTCTCATATCGGTGGCTGGCGGGGCGTGATCTTGAATCCGGCGAAGCGGACCCATCCGTGAACCGGCCGCAAGCAGGTTAGCCGAATATGACTCGGGTACCATGATCGGGTCGCCCCCAGGGTCGACGGGTATGGACAGCCCTGGGCCACACACGAGCAATCGGGACCAGCTCTGTTTCCGCCACAGGAAGGGGCCACTGATCAAACACGCACGATTCAAATACGCTCGTTCCTAACCCTTGCTCGAGAGCCAGTGTCTTACGAAACGCACTCGTCCGATTCGTCCCGCCTGCCGATCAACATCGGTCCGGCCGGCTTCTCGACGCTCCTGACGCTGACGGTCGCCCTGGTCGCGGGGACGATCGTGCTGGGGGTCGCCGCCCGGACGACCGGCTCCGGACTGGCCTGTGATGCCAACTGGCCGGTGTGTGACGGCGGCTTCCTGAACCTCTTGCCACAGGGGCAACCGAGCTTCTGGGAGTGGATCCACCGCGTCATCGCCATGCTCGCCGGCTTCGCCATCATCGCCTCCGCAATCGTGGCCCTGCTCGTCGATGCCATCGACAGTCGCATAGCCGCCCTCGTCACCGTCGGCATGGTCCTCACGCCGATACAGGTCTACCTCGGACGCGAAACCGTCCTCTCGTACGAGCTGTCGGTGTTGAACTTCCACTTCTGGACCGCCATCGTGATCTTCGTCCTGTTCGTGATCGCGCTGGTGCTCGCCTGGGAGCAACGATTGGCTGGTCGACACGTCGCTATTGCCCTCGCGGTGGGTGCAGCCACCGTTCCCGTGCAGGTGCTATTGAGTCCCCTGTTCATCCAGCAGAACACCCCGACGACCCTCACCATTCAGATGGGAATGCTGTTGACCCTCGTCGCCACAGTCGTGCTCGCCGCGATGATCGGTCCACGTTCGCTCGAGTCATCCGGCGCACTCGCCCTCATCGCGGCCGGTGTCGGGTTGACGGCGGCGACCCTCGTCCTGAGTCGTGAAGCGGTCATGACGGTGTCCCCAGCACTCGACATGCTGTACGTGGTCACGGCGTTCGCGCTCCTCGTGACGCTCGCGGTGGGCTCCTGGGTCGTCCGGCGCCAGCACTCGACTCCCGGTGATCGCGCCGGTCGGGAGCCACTGGCCCGCTGAAGCAAAAGGCGTTCCACGGTTCCGGTGGGGCTGTGGAACGATCGGCGGCGTCACCGAGGTGCGTTTGCTCGCGAAAAAAGTCGTCTCAACGTTTCGCCGAGTTCCCGGCAGGGGTCGGGCCCTGCCGGGCGGTGACGACGACCGCCATCAGGACAGCGACGACACGACGAACACGGCGAGCACCGTCGCACCGACACCCGCCCCGAGCAGTGCGTAATTCGCCACGGTGCTCTTCGCCGGCGTCACGTCGAGGCTGACGTGCCACGAGGATAGTGGCCAGAGCGGCGTGATCCCCATGGGCGTCAGTGCGTCCGCCAGTAGATGTGAGATGATCGAGAGCGTGGCGACGCCGAACGCGAACCTCACGAGTTCCGGGTCGCCACCACCCATCGTCGACTCGAGGAATATGTAGAGGCTGGCGCCGACGACGCCACCGACCAGAAGCGCGAACCAGACGGTGTGAGTCGGACCGCGATGGGAAATCAGTGGGAGGCGGTGGTCACAGTCCGGTAGCGTCGACAATGAGAGACACAGGAGCGCCCCCAGGATTGCGAGAGCCTCCTGGCCCGAGAGGGCAACCGTCGCCCCCACCGGGGCGTATGCTATGAGCGCGACGCCGTAGTGACCCAGCTGGTACATCGGTCGTGATCGAACCGATGTGACTGTCAGGCATAACCCTTCTGTAATCGGGGACGGCGTCACTCTGACCCATCAGCAACACGACGAGCCCGCATCCGCGAGGAACCCCGAACGTTTTGCCAGCGGGCTGCGTCGGTGTCGACATGACGGACGTCGACCCCATGACACGGTTTCCGGTGCCGGACGTCGAAGACCTCCCTGCGGACCTCCAGGAGCGCATCGAGGACGAAACCGACCGTGCCGGCTTCACACCCAACGTGTTTCTGGCGTACGCCTACCGCCCCTCACACTTCCGAGCGTTCTTCGGGTACTACGACGCGCTGGTCGAGGACACGACCCTCAGCCGGCTCGAGGTCGAGATGATCATTGTCGCGGTCAGCGGGGTCAACGACTGCTACTACTGCAATACGGCTCACGGGGCACTCGTGCGTCTTTACGGCGATGATCCTCTCCTCGCCGACCAGTTGATCGGGAACCACCGCAACGCCGACGTGAGCGACCGTCACCGGGCCATGCTCGATCTCGCTGTGAAACTCACCGAGGACCAGGCACGGGTCGAGGAAGCCGACCTCGAGGCCCTCGAGGCACACGGCTTTAGCCGCGAGGAAATCTGGGACATCGGTGCCGTCACGGCGTTTTTCAACCTCTCGAATCGCATGGCCCAACTCGCGGACATGCGGCCGAACGAGGAGTTCCACACGCTGGGTCGTGAGTGAGGGGCACCAACCGTCACCGGTGATCGATCCGGACCCCAACGAACGGCAGCTGTGGGCGCATTCCAGCACGGAAAAACCGCGGTGATTTTTATACCCGTCCGGGAACAATGCAACCATCGTGAGTGAGGACGCGACGGTTTCCGACCTGTTCGGGCTCCTCGACGACGAGTACGCACGCGCAATCCTCACTGCAACGAGCGTCGAACCCATGTCTGCCAGCACCCTGAGCGATCGCTGTGACGCGTCCCTGCCGACAATCTACCGTCGGCTCGAGCGACTCCGGGAGTGTGGACTCGTCACCGAACAAACCGAACTCGCACCGGACGGCAACCACTATAGCGTCTACGAGGCCCGCCTCGAGCGCCTCGAGGTAACCCTCGAGAACGGCGACATCGAAGTCTCAGTGACTCGCAACGACGAGGACGTCGCTGACAAGTTCACTCGCCTCTGGGAGGGGATGCGATGAGCGACGTCGTGCGCCTCGATCAGGCCTCGACGTTCGAACTCCTGACCGTCGTGAGTCTCCTCCTGGTCGCCATAGTTGGCACCCTCATCGCCGTGCAGGCCTACCGTGGCTATCGGCGCAACGATAGTCAGGCCATGCTGTACCTGGCGATCGGCCTCGCTCTCCTGACGCTCGGGCCGTTCGTGGTCAACGTCGTGCTGACGTCACTTGGGGGCACAGAACAGCCCACGATCGTCTTCGTGGAAAACGTCAGCCGACTGGCCGGCCTGTGTTCGATCACGTACTCGCTCTACGGGACCACCTGATCGGTGATCCAGATTGGGAGGGGGGCACGGATCGCTCGGAGTATATAAATTGCGGACGGGTTCTCAGGCTCAGAATTCGCTCGTGGTCGTTCTTTACCACAGTGGCCCTTGGCTACCCCGTGGGTCGTCACGGAGGCGTTCGGTTCGGCCCTCCACCATCCGTCGACCGTGCCTCTGACATCGCGTTCGACGCCTGAACGCCCCCGGTGGCGACCCTCACGGCTCTCGATACTCTCGACTGTGTCCGTTTGAAAATGGTAGGGCTCGGTAACCGAGTTCGTGACGAGCGAGGAGGTACCCTGCTTCGAAAGACGAAGTTTTCATCGTCACCTGGACCGGCGAGGACCTCTTCGACGAGAACGCGGGGCAACTGTCGGCGAGCGCGTCCTGGGGGTTGCCGACACCGGTGGCGCTGTGCAATATATTTTGCAGACGTGTCTGGAAAGTCCATCTCGGCCGCCAGATGACTCGAGACCGACGTTCCAGCGGGCGCCGTGTCTAGCCACGACCGCCGCCGGGTCGCAGTCGCGATAGCCACCACGCCTTGGGCGACTATGAGAGAGCCGGAACTGGTCGGCGGGGCGCGGATGAGCGTCGCGAGCGAGGGTATCTCCCTAGCCGTGGATACCCATCGCTTCGATCTGCTCTTGATACCGATTGCGGATGGTCACCTCGGTGACCTGGGCCACGTCGGCGACTTCTCGCTGGGTTTTCTTTTCGTTACAGAGCAAGGAGGCAGCGTAGATCGCCGCCGCCGCGTAGCCGGTCGGGGACTTGCCTGACAGCAATCCCTCCTCGGCGGTCTTCTCGATTATCTCGTTCGCTTTGGTCTGGACCTCCTCTGACAGCTGGAGTTCCGAACAGAAACGGGGGACGTACTTTTTCGGGTCGACCGGACGCATCTCGAGGCCGAGTTCCTGAGAGATGTACCGGTAGGTTCGACCGATCTCTTTGCGTTCGACGCGGGACACCTCGGAGATCTCCTCGAGGCTCCGTGGGATCCCTTCTTTCCGACAGGCAGCGTAGAGCGCGGACGTTGCGACGCCTTCGATCGATCGACCCCGAATCAGATCCTCCTTGAGGGCGCGTCGGTAGATGACCGAGGCGACCTCACGGACGGACCGCGGTACCCCGAGCGCCGAGGCCATCCGATCGATCTCGGAGAGTGCGAACTGGAGGTTGCGTTCGCCGGCGTCTTTGGTTCGAATGCGTTCTTGCCACTTGCGCAGCCGATGCATTTGACTGCGCTTTTTCGAGGAGATGGAGCGACCGTAGGCGTCTTTGTCCTTCCAGTCGATCGTCGTCGTCAAACCCTTGTCGTGCATCGTTTGTGTCGTCGGCGCACCGACGCGGGATTTGTTCTGTCGCTCCTGGTGGTTGAACGCCCGCCATTCGGGGCCGGGGTCGATCTGTTCTTCCTCCACGACAAGCCCACAGTCCTCACAGATGAGCTCACCCCGATCAGAGTCCTTGACGAGATTCTCCGAGTCACATTCCGGGCACGTGCGTGCCGTTTCCTGATCCTCGGTCTCGTCCGTCTCGCGCATTCGCTCTCGCTGGCGGGTAGACCGTGTCATCGCATTTTTATAGTAGTATGATGAGGGTATTTATACTTTTGGCACCGATTTACTGTGTCTGACGTGCGACCGACGAATTCGGGGGACTGAGCGGTGCGAAGAGCCAGATTCTCCTGACGAAACCACAAAGATTTTATTCGATCTATCGCGTTGCTCGGGGCGTATGCCGGTTATCGAGTGCGACGTCGACGCGGCCCGTGATCGGCTCGAGAGCCAGGGCATCGAGGTCGAGTCGGGCAACACGGACCACGAACGATGGCGGGCCGAACACGGGGACGCAACGGCCGTCGCCTACGGGGACAAGGTAGTCGTCCAGGGGAACACCCCCCGTGACATCGAGGCAATCCTGCGGGCCGACGGCGGGCGAGCGCACGTCTACTTCGACGGTGGCGCGCGCGGCAACCCCGGACCCGCTGGCATCGGCTGGGTCATCGTCACGAGCGATGGGATCGTTGCCGAGGGAAACGACACGATCGGCCGTGCGACCAACAACCAGGCAGAGTACGAGGCGTTGATCGCTGCGCTCGAGGCCGCCAGCGACTACCGCTACGACGAAGTCCACGTCCGGGGCGACTCGGAACTCATCGTCAAGCAGGTCCGGGGTGAGTACGACACCAACAACCCCGAGTTGCGCGAACGTCGCGTTCGGGTGCACGAACTCCTCCAAACCTTCGATTCCTGGACACTGGAGCACGTGCCACGCGAGGTGAACGACCGCGCAGACGCGCTGGCAAACGAGGCGATGGACCGAGCCTGATTGGAGTGGGCCAACACATCACCGAGAACACCCGCTACGGGATCAGTCCTCGCCGGTACGTGAGGACACCGATTCCAATGTACGCCCACCAACGTCCGATAAGCACCACTCGCCCACGAGCGACGCCGATCAACTCCCTAGAGCAACTCGAGTATCAGCGTGGCGCCGAACTGAGATGGGCTACCGTCGTCGCTGACCGACGATTGGCCCCACTGGATGGGTAGTACCACGACACAGGTCCACCAGCCCGAATAAATCAGCAATCAAAAGAGCACGGACCGCCAATCACGTCACATGAGCGATGATCCCGTCGACGAGGTGGCCCAGGGCTCGAACGTCCGGTCGTCCCGTTCGGAGGCGGCACACACCGACGCGGCACACACCGACGCGGCACACACCGACGCGGACTCGCCGGGGGGAGACAGCCTTCCGCCCTCGGTGATCGACGAGGCCGAACGGCTTCGACGCCTCGAGCGAAACGCCACCGACGAGGGCGAAGCGATGGCGTATGCCGACCGTCGAGCGACCCTCCTCGCACGCTACGATTTCACCGACCGCGTTCGGTCGGACGACGGTGAGGAGGTGCTCGTCTTGCACCCGACGGCGTGGCACGACCCGAACGAGGAGGTGATCCGCACCGATCGGATCGAGGACCTCTCGCGCGCCGTGGAGATTCTACTCGATGGACCCGGTGACCCCGAGAACTGGGATGCCCTCGAGGCCGAAAACCGCGCACTCGCGCGGTCGGTGGCCGACGAACACGGTGGTGTCCACGGGGCAACCGCCGAGGCCCTGGCTGACTTCATGAGCAACCACTACGCCAAACCGATCACGTCGGCCTCGCGGGCGGAACTCGAGGAGTTTCGCACGGAGTACTTCGTCCGCAATGCCTGGCCCACCGAGGAACAAAAGCGGCTGCTCGAGGACTCACTGGAGCGCGTCTTCGAGACGGCGGGAGAAACGGTCCCCGGACGGCGGCCCCCGTCCCGGTAATCCCGCTCAGTAACTGTGTTCGACGAGGTCGGTGACTTCGTCGGCGCGGCCGTCGCCCGTGACGACTTTCGAGAGTGTCCACTCGAGGTCGTCGATGACGGCAGCGTAGCCGTCGTCGGTGAGTTCGTACTGGTTGGTCCGCTTGTCGAGTTCACTCTTTTCGACCAGCCCGAGGTCGACGAGTTCGTCGAGGTTGGGGTACAGGCGACCGTGGTTCACTTCCGTGCCGTAGTACGCCTCGAGTTCCCGCTTGATCGCCAGGCCGTACATCGGCTCCTTGGCGAGGATGACGAGGATGTTGTGTTGGAACGCTGTTAATTCGCGTGCGATACGTTCGTCTCCGGTGATTGCGTGTGCCTCTGACATGATTCTGTAAATGTCACCAAGCTATTTAACGCTTGCCAACTATTCGACTGCCCCAACGGGACAGCCGGTGACAACCTGGCAGGCAAACCATTAGACTGCGGCCGGGTGTACGAATCCCATTGGTTGACATACCGGTTGCCTCATCGTCAGTTCGGTCGTAATTACGAAAGTACTTTTTGGTCCACCACGGAATCCAGCCCGTATGGTAAATCTCTGGGAAGACCTCGAGACCGGACCGAACACGCCGGAAACGATCTACGCCGTCGTCGAGTGCCTCAAGGGCGAGCGCAACAAGTACGAGTACGACAAAGACGTCCCGGGCGTCGTTCTCGACCGCGTGCTCCACTCCAACGTCCACTACCCCTACGACTACGGATTCATCCCGCAGAGTTACTACGACGACGAGGACCCCTTCGACGTGATGGTCCTTGTCGAGGATCAGACGTTCCCGGGCTGTGTCATCGAGGCTCGCCCCGTCGCCCTCATGAAGATGGATGACGATGGCGAACAGGACGACAAGGTCATCGCCGTCCCCGAGGAGGACCCCCGATTCGATCACATCGAGGACCTCGGAGACATCCCCCAGCAGATCCGTGACGAGATCGACGAGTTCTTTTCGACTTACAAGAATCTCGAGGTGGGCAAGGAGGTCGAGACCCTGGGTTGGGCTGACAGGGAGACAGCCCACGAGGCGATCGAGCACGCACAGGATCTTTACGAGGAACACTTCGGTAGCTGACTACGCTTTGGCCACTCGGGAATCGGATTGGGGATTCATCGTCGGTTCTCCCGCGATGACTGACCGCGTGAGCCGTGGGCCACGATGTTCGCCTGGCGGACAGGCGGCGTGACCCGTTGTGCCGGTCATCGCCTGCCGACCCGAACGCATGGCCCGTGGGTTCTGGTCATCGCCTGGCGACCCGAGGGAATAGCCAGTGGATCCGCCCATGGCATCGATTCGGTCATACTCGAGAGTTATTACCGGGGCCAGGTCGATACATTATGAGCATGAGTAATTTTATCATGGTTGCTGACGTAGCTGCAGCTACAATGGCCACCACCCAGCGACCCCACGACAGGGCGGCCGACGCCGACGAGCCCCCGAGCGTCGGGATCGACCACCTGACGGTCGTCCCGACGAATTTCGAACACGACGATCGCTCGACAGACGAGTGACTGGCTCCCGTCAGCTCATCAGTTCCTGGCCCACTGTGGTGATTCTCGAAAACAGTGTCTCGAGACGAACCTTCTTGTAGCTCGTTGAACTATGGCCTCCCATGGGTCTATTTGACCGACTGCGCGGTGATGGGGACCCGCGTGTCGCGTTCATCGGAATCGACGGCGTGCCGTACAGTTTGCTGTCTGACCACCCCGAGCGGTTTCCCACCTTCGCGGCCCTCGAAGAGGAGGGAACGGCCGGTGAGATTTCGAGCATCGTCCCCCCCGAGTCCAGCGCCTGTTGGCCAGCCCTGACGACCGGCGTCAATCCAGGTGAAACTGGCGTCTACGGCTTCCAGGATCGCGAAATCGGCACCTACGAAACCTACGTACCGATGGGCCGAGAGGTCCAGGCCACCAGGCTCTGGAATCGCGTCACGCAGGCCAACCGCCGCGCGTCGGTGTTCAACGTCCCCGTGACCTTCCCGCCCCAGCGGGACGTCCAGCGGATGGTCTCGGGATTTCTCTCGCCGGACCTCGAGAAGGCTGCCTTCCCCGAGGACCTCCGTGCGTACCTCGAGTCGATCGACTACCGGATCGACGTCAACCCCAAACTGGGGCACGAATCGGACAAGACGGCGTTCATCGAGGATGCCCACGAGACCCTCGATGCCCGCTTTGCGGCCTTCGAGCACTACCTCGGCGAGGACGACTGGGATCTCTTTTTCGGCGTCTTCATGACTACCGATCGGGTCAACCACTTCCTGTTCGAGGACTACGAGCGCGAGGGCGAGTACCGCGAGGCGTTCTTCGAGTTCTACGAGAAACTCGACGACTACGTCGGGCAGATTCGCCACTCCCTCCCCGACGACGTCACGCTGGTGGTCGCCTCCGATCACGGCTTTACCACCCTGGACTACGAGGTCCACTGCAACGAGTGGCTTCGTGAAGAAGGCTGGCTCTCTTTCGAGACCGACGATCCCCAGGAACTGGACGACATCGGTGAGGACACCCGTGCCTACTCGTTTATCCCCGGACGATTCTATCTGAACCTCGAGGGACGAGAACCGCGCGGATCGGTTCCCGAAGACGACTACGACGAGGTGCGCGACGAACTCAAGGCCGCCCTCGATGCCCTCGAGGGACCGGATGGCCGACCCGTCGTCGATCGCGTCGTGGAGAAAGAGGAGGCATTCCGCGGAGATCACGACGACATCGCGCCCGACCTGATCGCCATCCCGACCAAGGGGTTCGATCTGAAATCCGGCTTCAAGGCGAACACCGAGGTGTTCACTGACGGACCGCGAAACGGGATGCACAGCTTCGACGATACGAGTCTGTTCATCGACCACCCAGACGCCACGATCGAGAACGCCGACCTCTACGACATCGCCCCGACGATCCTCGAGTTGATGGACGTCGACTACAGCCGATCCGACTTCGACGGCGCCAGCCTGGTCTGAGCGTCCACGGTGGAGTGGGGGGGGAGGTAGGTCGCCGGCCAACACTGCTTCCTTGGTCGTCCATCCGGCACCGAGACACCAGACGATGGACGCCGTCGGATCAGCCACCATTCGAGGTCGTTTTCCGATCGCCGACGAAAGCGGATCCATGGAAGAAGTGATCCATGCCCGTGGCCACGAGCACGTCAGTGCCGAACACCAGAGCACGTTCGAGGTGACCACCGACGACTATCTGACCCCTGCAGGGGACTGCATTCTCGCCATCGATGCCGATCGCGCCCCCGCCGATTTCGATCCCGACTTCGTCGAGGCCTGCCGTGACGCGACGGCGCGGATCACCGTCACTCTCGAAACCGCAACCCACGCCGACAGCGTAACCGCACGTGGCGACCCGTCCCTCGAGTTGACCAGCGAGCGAAGCGCGGTGGGTCGCACGAGCGAGTACGTCGACGAGCGGACGCTCTGTCTCGAGGCCGAACACGCCGCAGCGGGCTTCGACCCCGACCTGGTGGCGACCCTGGCCGACGGTGCCGACGTGACGGTGACGATCACCGTCGACAGCTGAGGTGTGTTCGATCAACCGTCCTCGAGAGAGATCTGGGTCGGTTCGTTGTCCCCACAGCCGTGCGCATAGATCGATCGCACCTCGCTCGCGCGCTCGTCGTGATCGTCGAGGGTCTCGAGGGTCACCTGTTCGACGACGTAGTACATGTTCACGTGAGTGAGGGACTCGCCCTGATCGCCCTCCCAGGTTTCACAGAGGTGTTCGGCCAGGGTCTCGGGGACGACGTCGTTCGGGCCACCCCGCCTGACGCTGTTCATGTAAAATCGCTCCCGGTAGGTGCCGAACTGGGCCTGGAGTGATCCCTCTGGACGGTCGGCAGTCAACGGTCGGTCGTGATAGACGTCGATCCGATCGCCAGTCTCGGTCTCGGCCGCGAAGACGTAATAGCGGTCGACCGTTCGGGGGTGTGGGGCGAAGACGCTCCAGTCGGGCTGGGCTATTCTGAAGGTGGTTGCGTGTTCGTCTGCACGCTCTTTGGGCCCACCTTCGTCGTCGACGAATCCCGCAACGGGGGCCAGCGAGAGCGCCGGCAGGACGAGCAGCGAAACGACGGCGATCGCCACCGCGATCGTGAGCAGGCCGGATCGGGTGCGCTCGACGTATCCACCGAGGAGTCGAGGATTCGGGATGGCGCGGGCAAACTGCTGAAGTGATCGGGTCGCGGGCGCTGGCCTTGCTGACCGGGACGCGATCGCTCGCGTCGCACGGTCCCAAATCGGTGTCTGGACGAACAGGACGAGGCCGGTGAGGGCAACGTAGGGAAACGCTCCGATTCGAACCGTCAGCGCGAACGAGGCGTGCCCGCCCACGAAAGCCAGGAGGAGGGCCAGTCGAGCCTTGCCGCGCAAAAGAATCAGTAGTGGGGAGAACAGGAGCATGTAGTACCACCCCAGCCCACCGTACTGAAGCAGCGTTGGGAAGTTTCGAGTGAACTCGCCGAACAGGAAGGTGGTATTGTCGAGGCCCATGATCAGGGGCGTTGCTTCGCCGCTCGTCCACAGGTCGGATTCGCGCTTGTGGTAGCCGTTGACGAAATACATGTAGACGATCTGGATGAGGATCGCCGCCGAGGCGAGTGAGGCCACAGCCGTTCTTGGGGACCGGCGTGCGTGCGCGGCGTCGATCGACCAGCGGTCCCCCAGGGGGAGGAAGATTGCCCAGAAGAGCAGGAGGCGAAAGAGGGTGTCTGCGTAACTCAACACCAGCGGGTTGTGGTGATCGAGCGACACGACAAGCACGAACGCCAGGATCGTCGACAGTCGCGTCCGATAGCCGACGAGGAGCAATCCCGCAACGATCGCCTGCAGGACGAACAGCCCCGCGATCGCGGTTGTATCGGTCGTATAGAAGAACACCGAGAACGCGTTGTCGGCGGTCATCGATTCGGCCATCGACTGCGGGACGACGCCATCCTCGGTGTAAAAAAAGTGGAAGTTTCGCGAGCGAGCGATCAGGTCACCGAAGATGAGACAGGCGAGACCGATACGGAACGCCGCGAGCGATCGAGTGTCTATCGCCACCGCGGCCCGGTCGACGTACGTCGGATTCCGAATCGACCTGCGGAGCCACTGGGGCCACCTCGAGGCGCCGGCCTCATCGATCGTGGTGGCCCCAGAATCAGGTTCGCGGTCCGGCGACTGCGCCATTGGGGACACTCGACACCGACGGTGAGCATAGCTGTGTGGGGTCGTAAGGGGAGATTACCGGCCACAGCTAAGAACTCGAGCCCACCATCGCGGACACCCACCACAGCGAATGCCTCACTCACCCACACCCGGCGCGGACACCGCATCGTCGCCGATCTCCTCGAGGACGTGCTCGTGAAACGCCTGCAACACGGCGCTCTCGTCTTCGGCCAGGACCACGTCGCTCGCCGACAGCGTCGCCAGCCCAAACGCCCGCGGGGTCGGAGACGCCACGAGTCGCCTCGAGATCTCGAGGTCTCCGGACGCCAGTCGGTCGACGATGGCCTCGAGCTCCGAGACGGCGAGTTTGTCCTCGAGAATCTCCCGGTACGTCTCCTCGATCACGGCGAAGTCCTCGAGCCCCGCCGCAAAGCCGAGCAGCATCTCACTGGAGACCTGCTGTTCGCTGGCGGACTTCTCGTAGCCCTTGTAGCGCTTGAGGATCATGAGCGAGCGAGTGGCGTTGATCCGGAAGTATCGCTGGAGGAGGTCCGTCTCCGAGAGCGCACGGCGAAGGGTGGGACGGACCTCGCTGGCCGAGAGCGACCGCAGGATACCCTCGAGGTCGACCTTGCGGTTTAGCGGCATCGTGAGCACGAACCCGTTGTCCGCGACGGCGACCTTGACGTCGGCAGTGGCCTCCTGGGCACACCGATGCGCGAGCAGCCGCGAGAGCCCGTCGTTCACCTGGCGACCGTAGCAGCTGTGGACGTAGTAGTGTCGCTCGTAGGCGTCGCGATCCCGCTCGACCTCGATGGACAACCGGTTGGGGGTGCTGACGCTCTCCAGGCCGGCGTAGCGACACTGGTGATCGACCAGCCGAGCGATGGCCCGGACGCTCGAGTCGTCGAGGGGAAACGCCCGCAACCAGGCCCTGACTCTGGGCGGACCACCGTCGTCGTACTGCGTGAGTAGCGCACCCTGGAACGCCAGCAGTTCCCGACCGAGATCGGTCGACAGCGGCAGGCGTTCGGAGTACCACGAGGGGACGGTCGGCCGAGCGGCGGTCCGGTCGACGTACACCTTCGATCCCCGTCGGTACCGATACTCGAAGTGGTCACCGCCGAGGACGAACACGTCGCCTTCCTCGAGGGTGTCGAGGTAATCCTCGTCGAGTTGCCCGACCCAGGCGCTGTCCGCACGGGTGTGGACGTCGCAAGTGAACGAGTCCGGTATCGTCCCGATGTTGGTCATGTAGATGACCCTGGCGAGGCGACCGCGCTTGCCGATGAGCGTTTGGCCCACGGGATACTCGGGGTAGTGGTGCTCGCCGTCGGGCGGGTCGTTTTCGTCGCACCAGATCTTCGCGTAAACGTTGCGATCCTCCATGCCGGCGTACGCCGCAGTGAGGTACTCGAGGAGCTGGCCCCAGTCGTCGTCAGTATAGTGCCGGTAGGGGTAGGCCCGTCGAAGCGTATCACGAACCTCGCACTCGGGCCTGATGTCGGCGATCGCCATCCCGTAGACGTGCTGGGCGGCGACGTCCTGGGCTCGCTCCGGGATCGACACCGAGTCGACGAAGCCCTCAGCGGCCTTCTTGCACATCACCGCACACTCGAGCAGTTCGTCCCGGTCGAGGGCAATTATCCGGCCGGTGACGGTCTGGCCGACGCGGTGTCCGGCCCGACCAACGCGCTGGAGCAACGACGCGACGGATTTCGGCGAGCCGACCTGCACCACGAGATCGACGTGGGGCATGTCGATGCCCAGTTCGAGGCTCGTTGAGGTGGTGACGACGTCGAGATCGCCGGCCTTCAGAGCTCCCTCGATTCGCTGGCGGACGTCCTTCGCGAGGCTGCCGTGGTGACACCCCGAGTTGACCTCGTCGTAGGCGTCGAAGCGCTCACGGAGATTGTGGAGTACCCGCTCGGCCCCCGACCGCGTGTTCGTGAAGACGAGCGTGTTCGTGTGGTTCTGTATGTGGTCGTGGAGCAACCGGTAGAACCGGTCCTGGACGAGGTCACGCGGTGTATTGATCAGGTCGTCGGCGGGACACGCAAGCTCGAGGTCGAACTCGCGGGCGAACCGCGCGTCGACGATCTCGTAGTCACGGGGCTCGTAGCTCGGGACGGAGTGGTCGCCGTTCGATCGATCGCCACGCTCGTCACCGTCTGTCTCTTCTTCCCCGGCCGGCTTACCCCCCACGAGAAAGGCTGCAACCTCCGAGAGCGGTTCGATCGTCGCCGAACAGCCGATTCGGGTGATCTCGTGGTCGACCA
>LKND01000128.1 GCA_001564275.1 Natrialbaceae archaeon Tc-Br11_E2g14
CCGTGAATCGGTTCGCTCGCGCCCTCGAGTCGCATGGGCTCGAGCGCTCACGGCGTGGACAAAAGTGTTTCGACGCTCAAAGCCGAGGCCGACACGGCAACGGTGTCCCGACGTTTGCCCCTCCCTTTCCGATGCTCACCACCCCAGATTAGTGAGCATCGACAGGCAGTGTCACCCCAATCAGATGGGGTGCAGGCAAGTCTTTTGCCCTTGCGTGCGAACTGGAAACACGATGCGGGGCTCGAGTGACCGTCCGGACGAGTTTGATGACCGTCGGGAGAACCGCGAGACCACTCTACGTGGTGATCGACGCGGCAAGTGCCTGCGTGCTCGCCTTCGAAGCGGGAGCCCCGCCCCCGATGGAGGCTGGGCAGCGGGCGACCGTCAGCCGCGTGTGCTCGACCGTCGTGCCGGCTCGGGGGCACTCTCGCGGGCGGACCACCAGCGAGACGCCACGGTCAGACAGTGGGGCGTGATCACGCCGAGTGCGACCGTGATCGGACGGGCCGACGACGCCGACAACGACCTCTCGGAGACCGTGCGTCGGTTGCACGACGAGCAGCACCCGGCAACGGCGGGGTACGCAGCGCGTGCCCACCAACTCGATCGGTTACGGACGACACAGGCACTCTGTAATACCCTCGAGATCACTCCCTGGCAGCGCGACCTCGCGTTGGGGGTGATGGCGGAACTGGATCTCACCGCATTCGGGAGCCAGCGGGCCATCGCGACGGTGGCCCTGGTCGTGATCCGCCACGTCGTCGATCTCGACCGCCGTCGGTACTTCGGGCTCGAGAACCTGGATGTCGGATCAGTTTCACCCGAACGAATGGACGACCTGTTCGCGCGATACCGGTCCGCGGACATCACAGACGAGGCGGAATTCGAGCGGTTGGCGGCCCAGCACGGACTGGACAAAACCAGTCTCAACAGACTTCGGCGCGTGCTGAAGGGCGAACTCGACGGGGACCGCCCGGTGTATGGGCGGACGCCGAACCGCGATCCACATCTGCCACGAGCCGACCGCTCGGCCGACCGGGGATGACCGTGAACCGGACGCTCATCTGACGAGTCCACGATTCTGACCCGACGCTGTCCGTGATATTGATTCGACGGTGTCCGGGCCGACAGCGCTCTTCGGCTGTCACCCGCAGGTCCACCTTTGACCGGGACAGCAGGCAAAGTCGTCGAGAAACGGCCACTCACTCGAGTTTCTCGAGAGCGTCGAAGAAGTCGACGTCCGGACCCGCGATAGTCAGGGGGTCCGCTGCGAGCGAGACTTCGACGGTGGCCGGTGGCGTGAGCGGTTGGCGGTTTCGTCCGTCGCTGATCGCCCACCCCTGGTCGGCGTCGCGGATCTCGAGGGTGATCGTGGCGTCGGGATCCACGACCAGCGGCGGCATCGACGCCTCGGCGGCCATCTGTGTGACGACCAGGCCGTCCACGTTCGGCATCAACAACGGTCCGCCCTCACTCAGATTGTAGGCGGTCGACCCGGTGGGCGTCGAGACGAGGATGCCATCCCCGTGTCCCGTAGCGTAGGTGGTTCCGTCGATAGCGACCTCGAGCGTGGCACCGCCCGCGGGACCACGCCGAGGCCCGTGAACGACGACCTCGTTGAGTGCCGACGGGAGCGTCCAGTCTTCACCCTCGGCCTGGACACGATCGACCTGTCTCCCGGTGATCTCGCCAGTCGATCGAGCCGTCTCGAGGAGGGTCTCGATGGCCTCGATGGAATCGGGTGGGCTGACAGCGTTGAGGAATCCGACCTCGCCGAGATTGATCCCGACGAGCGGGACGCCCTCGGTTTCTCGGGCGACGAACAGAAAGGTGCCGTCACCGCCGATGCAGACGACGAACGTGCAGTCTGACATCGCCGACACGGGGACGGCTGGGGCCTCGAGTACGGAGCCGGTGGCTTCGTCGACGCGGACTGCAACGTCACGACTGATACACACCTCGAGGAGCGATCTCGCGAGCCGATGGGCACGCTCGTTGTCGCGCTGGGCGACGATGCCGACGGTCACCATAGCCGGCGGTTTCGTGGCCGTCATCAAAAACCCACGTATCCGGCCTGGCTACCGTCCCTACTGGTGGGGAGAGGCGACCAACTGACAGGTATCTCGGCGAGAACAGAATCACAACAGACCGTGGGAGCCACGGTGTCGGGGCTGTCATCGGGTTTCGCCTCGTCAACCACACTGTGTCCGCTCCCTCATACGACACCGTGTGTCGGTTTCATCGCCTGCCCTGCATGAATTCGGACGGAAATGCCTCTCAGGGAGTCCTATCGTGGTGGGCGGCAGCAACAACATTCATCCTCATGGGGTGGCAGTTCGTAGACGACACAGAGACGAACGCCGACAAATGGCCATCAGTCACGCACACCGGTTGCCCGGCACGACGCTCTCGAGGAGGGATTGCCGTGAGTGACGACCTCGAGGACGACTGGTTCGAGCGCGCCCTCGAGAAGCGGGCGGCTGAGGAGCGTGCCGCTGCCGACGAGGAGGACGGCCCAACTGGGGCGGGGTCCCTGACGGTGAGGCCGCCACGTTCGATGGCGACCCCGACACACCGGCTGTCGGTGGAGACGGCGACGGTTCGAGGGCTGGCGGCGACACGCTCTTCGACGACGACTTCGGGAGTGCCCTGGACGACGTCGAGATGCCGACCATGGAGGGTGACGGGACGGCTGGCTACGAGGAACTCGACTTCGATCTGCCGGCGGTCACGCCCGACTTCGACGAGGATATCGACACCGACCTGCCCAGAATCGACCTCGGCATCGAGGGGCTCGATCGATTGATCCAGGGTGGCATTCCGGAGCGAACCCTGCTCGTCGCGATGGGGCCGGCCGGCTCCGGGAAGACCACCTTCGGCATGCAGTTTCTCAATCATGGCCTTGAAAGCGGTGAGAAGGCGGTGTTCCTGACCTTAGAGGAGAGCAAGGCGCGCGTCGTCAACAGCGCCAGGGAGAAGGGCTACGCATTCGACGAGCATCTCGATTCTGGGACTCTCGCGATCGTCGACATCGACCCCGTCGAGATGGCGAACAGCCTGCGGTCGATCCGCAACGAGTTGCCCGAACTGATCGAGGAGTTCGGGGCGACGAGGCTCGTGTTGGACTCGGTGTCACTACTGGAGATGATGTACGAGGATCGAGCGAAACGCCGCAACGAGATCTACGGGTTCACTAAGAGTCTCAAGCGGGCTGGCGTGACCGCGATGCTCACGAGCGAGGTGTCGGCGTCGAACTCGTACACCTCTCGGTTCGGTATCGTCGAATATCTCACGGATGCCGTGTTCGTCCTCCAGTACATTCGCGCGGAGGACTTCCGGGAGACGCGGCTGGCCGTCGAAATCCAGAAGGTCCGTGATGCGAACCACTCGCGTGAGAAGAAGCCGTACGAAATCACGAACGAGGGGCTGGCGGTCTACCAGCAGGCCAACCTGTTTTGACTGCACCCAGAGACACGCCTGGAGAAGCGCTCACTCGAGGTCGCGATCGATGCGGGGACAATCGGGGCAGCCGATCGATACCGCCTTCGGCATCAGCCGAGGCGGTATCGCAGCTTCGGGTACTGCTCGACGAATCGCTCGTTGCCGACCCTGATCTGTTCGATGTAGCGGTCCGCGCCCAGGATTCCTCCGGCTCCGAATGCTGCCAGCGCCAGGAACAGAACCCCGTGAACTGCCTCGGGGTCAAGCCCGGGACACTCGCCTTGCTTGCTCTGTAGATCAGCGTGGAGTCGAACATCGCGAGGATGTCCCCCTCCCACCCGCCGAGGTAGAAGGCGAACGTCTGGAGCGCGCCGCCGAGTGCGGCCAGGCGGAGCAGGCCGCCAACGATCAACGCGAGCCCGATCAGGACCTGCGTGGCCGGGATGATGACGTTGATCACGTCCACCAAGGCCGGGTTCGCGGCCATCGCACCGTAGAGACCGCTTACCGGGCTGGCCGCGGAGACGTTCGCCAGGTAGCCGCCGGCGTTGAATCCTTCACCGGTGATGAAGGCGTACTTGCCGAGGCCAGCGAACAGTATCATCCCGCCAAGGAGGAGGCGGAGCGCAACGACGAACCACGCGGTCAACGCGTGGGGCTGGCCTTCGAGCGTGATACCCGCGTACCGGCTTTCGATTCGGTTTTGGGTGTTTGTGGACATCATCGGTCACCTTGCGGGAGAACGTACGCACTGTGTACGTGAATCGCCTCGGGGTCAAGTGGTTCGAGAATCGAAGATTCTCGTCATCACGAGAGAGCTTTGCTCTCTCGAACGACCCCGAGGCTTCCCGTTTCTACGACGCGCTTTGCAGACACCGAATGGGTGTCCGTAGGGAGCGCAGTCTCCACGGGCGTATCTTCGGGCCATCCCAGCCCTAATTCAGAAAAGCCTCTCTGCAAGACGTTCAACGACGCATTCGCGTCACGGTCGCACTCAAACCCACACGACGGGCACGAATGCTCACGTACCCAGATAGGGTTCGCTGTCTCCACACCACACGACGAACATTCTTTGGTCGTTCCTCGGGCGTCAACCTGCACGACGTGCGTGCCGTACAGGTCTGCTTTGTATTCAAGTAAGGTGATGAACTGTCGCCACGCCGCGTCCTGCTTGTTGTGGGCGTTGCCGTCACCCTGAAGCAAACTCTGAGCGTTCAGGTCTTCCACGAACACAGCGTCGTGTTCTTTGACGAGCCACGTCGTTATCTTGTGCTGGTAGTCCAGTACCTTCCGGCGGATGCGACGCTTGACCTTGGCGACTTCAATTCGTTGTTTCTTGTAGTTGTTCGAGTCCTTCTCCTTCCGCGAGAGTTTCCGTTGTTCTCGTCGGAGTCGGTCGTAGTCGTCTTCGAGGTCGAGCCAGTCAACGGTCCTGCCGTCGCTTGTGTGGATGTAGTTGAGAATACCGAGGTCAATTCCGACGCTGTTGCTCGTGTTGAGTGAGTCTACAGCGGGTTTCTCGGGCAGGTCTTCGTCGTCGGTTTCGAGGCCGAAGGAGACGAACCATTCGCCGGTTGTCTCTTTCTTGATAGTGACTTCCTTGATGTCTGCTCGGTCGGGGATTTCTCGGTGGTAGCGAATATGTATGTCTCCGACTTTGGAGAGTTCTAACGTCGCGTGTTGGCCACTCGTGGTTTTGAGTTCGAAGCCAGACTGCGAGTACGTCATACTCTGATACTCGGTCAGAGACTTCCACTTGAGCATCCCAACTTTGTGACCGTTCTGCTTCTTCTCTGAGAGATTCGACAGGTTCTGATAGAACCGAGTGACGGTTCGTTGCAGGGCCTTCGAGTTAACTTCGGAGAAGATTGGGAACTGGTCTTTCCAGCCGGGGAGTCGGTAGTGATGTTTGTACGCGGAGCCGATGTTGTCGGCGTCCACGTTCTCGTGCTCGTATCGGGTGTAGTTGTACGCCTGGCGATGAACGTCGATATGATATTCCAGTTCAGCCGCTACCTCTTGTGTCGGGTATGCGAGGTAACGGCGACTGTATTCCATCGCTGTCTTTTGATTAGAGAAGTGTTCACTTAATGGTTTGTTTCTCTGCCTATCGGATTCAACTCCGGGGTCAAGCCCCGGGGCATTCTCCTAAACCGCTTTTAAAACCGAGCAAGGATGTTCTGTGTTCCGAGAATAGGACACGGACGTGGACCATTTGGGGCGGGACCAGGACGTCGACCTCGTCGTGCGGACGGATAGGGAGACTCATTTATCCCCGCGAACGATACCCACTCGATGTACGATCGGATCCTCTTCGCGACCGACGGCACAGAGACCGCGACCGTCGCCAGCACCCACGCGATCGATATCGCCAGCAGGCGGGATGCCGACCTCGCCGTCATCTCCGTCGTGGACGACCGAGCATTTCTCGTTCTCGACGACGACCGGGTCGAATCAGTTCGCGCGGACCTGCGAGTCGAGGCCCGCGAGGCCGCCGAAACCGCCGTCACCGCCGCAGCCGAGGAGGGTGTCGACGCCGAATCGATCGTCGACACCGGTAATCCCGCCGAATGCATCCTCGAGCAATCAGCGGAACTGGACGCCGATCTGATCGTGATGGGAACGAGCGGTGACAGCTACGAGACGAACGTCGTCGGGAGTGTCTCCGAGCGTGTCGTGCGGACGGCGTCCGTCCCGGTGCTTACCGTTGGTCCACGGGAGTGACATCGAATGGGTGTAACCGGAGATTAATTACTGACTACTCCAAACGGAGGCGTAGATGCGCCGATCAATCGTCATCGCGGTCGTCCTGTTTGCGATCGCATTCGTCTTCGTCGGCGGGCCGTCGCTCTTCTTGTCGCCATCGACGAGCGACGTGGCTCCCGAAGAGGCCGAAGAACCC
>LKND01000129.1 GCA_001564275.1 Natrialbaceae archaeon Tc-Br11_E2g14
ACACGCCTTCGGTGGTGACGTTTCGTCGGTGGACGCCGGGCTCGAGGGCGATACCGTACTCGCGTTCGACGGTCTCGAGGGCCTCTACGGCGATGAGCGTGAGGTCGCTTCCCTCCCGGTCGGCGAACGTCCCCGCAGCGTCGAAGTAGCGATCCCCGTGGAGGCCGGCGTCGGCGACCGCGGTCGCCCGCTCGACCGCCTCCGGTGGCGCGCCCTGACTCGAGGCGAGGTGGATGCGTCGAACGCGTCCGTCCATGGAGATCCCTTCGCTCGAGACGTATTGAGCGTTGTCCGTTAGCCGTTAGGGCCGAACCGAGTCGTGGTCACCGAGCGGGTCGGTCTCGAGCCAGCTGGAAAAACGACTGGGTGACGCCAACAGTCACTCACTTACGAGGGTCGTCTCGAGTGGCGACGACTCGGTCACCAGCGGCAGATCACCGAGCGTCGTCTCGGTGAGGCCGAGCAACGTCCGATAAAAGGGACCCCCGGAGACAGCCAGATCGTGCGCTTCTGCTCGTTCCGAGGCATCGGCGACCGAGACCAGCCAGATCGCCGTCCCGTCGGGACCGAGCTCGAGGAGACAGTACGCCTGCGGGTACGACGCCAGCGCCGGGGCGATCAGCTGGGCGATACCGTGTTCACGGCTGAGTGCCGGGAGGTGGTGATGACCGCTCACGATCAGGGGGACCGCCTGGCGCTCGAGCAGCGGTTGGACGCGCGCTCGCTCGCGCAGGGTGAAGGTGTTCCAGGGACGCGTGTCCCGAAGAAAGCTACCCACCAGCGGGATCGGGTTGTGGTGACAGACGACGATGGGTGTCCGTTCTGTCTCCGCGACGCGTTCGAGGTGCTCCTCGAGCCAGGCTCGCTGGTCGGGACAGAGACGGCCACGGTGGGTGCTCGCGTACGCGCCGGATCGATCACCAGCGGTGTTGAGCAGGCAAATCTCGAGGTCACCCAGCGTGATCGCCGCCGGGTAATTGCCATCGAGCCGTGGACCGCCAACGCGGTCACCGAACACCCTGGCCGTCGGGTAGTCGTGGTCGTGACCGTCCGTTCGCAGGTCGTGGTTGCCGGGAACGGCGACGAAGGGGTGTTCGAGGGACGCGAGGAGAGCCTCGACGCGGTCGTAGTTCCAGGGTTCGCCGTCCTTGGTGAGGTCGCCCGGGAAGACGACGAGGTCGAGGTCGCGACCGTTGCAATCGGCGATACACGCCTCGAGTCGGGCTTCACTCCGGTGAAAGACGCGATTCGTTCCTTCCGCGCGCGTGGCGAGGTGTGGGTCGCCGACGACGGCGATTCGCCGTGTCTCCGCGGATCGTGGCTCGGCGAGTCGGCCGAACAGGACCGCGTCACCGATGGCCTCGAACGGATTTCCGGACATACGGCCACTGATCATGGGAACCAGGATGAACGCTGCTATGAATGATGTTGGGCTCATCAGGGCCGTTGGTGGGTGTCAGGTCGACTCGGCGTGACTCTCGATCACTCCATAGTGGTACCCACCTGTCAGAGGTGGATATATCAACATTATAATCTTTTAAGCATCCACTCGAGTGCCTCTCTGGCATGGGTAGCAACCAGACGCGGCGCGGGTTCATTGGCACGACGACAGCGGTGGGCGTCGGTGCACTGGCAGGGTGCCTCGGCGACGACGATGCCGAGGACGACGACAGTGGTGGCACGGGCAACGGTGACGACGGCGGCGACGATACCGTCGAACTCGGCGACGAGGACGCCGACCACGAGATCGTCGTCTGGCACGGCATGGGCGGTGGCCTCGGCGAGGCCTTCGAGGAGATCGCGGGCGAATTCGAGGACGAGAACGTTCGACTCTCCCTGCAGTACCAGGGGAGTTACCGCGACGTCCTCAACAACACCTTCGCAGCCCAGGGGACCGACGACTTCCCGGACGTCGTCCAGATCGCCCGGTACGAAACCCGGCAGGTCCTCGACTCCGGGTTCTTTCAACCCGTCGAGAACGTCCTCCCCGACGACTACCCAGTCGACGACTTCCTCCCCGCACTGACGAACTACTTCACGGTCGACGACACCCTCCAGTCGTTGCCGTTCAACAACTCGAACGCGATCGGCTACTACAACCGAACGATGCTCGAGGACGCCGGTCTCGATCCCGACGACGCGCCTGACACCCTCGAGACGGTGCGCGAATACGGGGCAGCCTGTGTCGACGAGGGACTGTGTGACTACGCGATCACCTGGCCGAATCACATGTGGTTCATCGAGAACTGGTACGCCCTCCAGGGTGAGACGCTGTTCGACAACGGTAACGGCCGAGAGGATTTCGCCTCGACGATCAACCTCGATCAGGGACCTGGCCTCGAGGTCCACGAATGGTGGTACGACCTCAACCAGAACGATCTGTTTCTGGACCCCGGTGAGGAGGCCTGGGGCGAGGCGACCGACGCCTTCCTGAACGAGGAGGCCCCCATCATGATCAACACGACGGCCCAGGTTCGCGGGGTCGTCAACGACGCCGACTTCGAGGCGGAGACGATGTTTCACCCGACGATCGGTGACCGGGTCGGGACCCCCATCGGCGGTGGCTCGTTCTGGGTCGACGACGACCTCGACGACGACAAAGTCGACGCAGTCGGCTCGTTCATCAGCCACATGACCGACACCGACCAGCAGATCTTCTGGCACCAACAGACCGGCTACTATCCGGTCCGCCAGTCCGGCCTCGACGCCCTCGAGGACGAGGGCTGGTTCGAGGAGAACCCACAGTTCCGGACCGCCGTCGATCAGCTCCAGAACACCGAACCGACGGCGGCGACCGCTGGCGCGATGATCGGGGACTCCCACGAGATCCGCTCGACGGTCCAGGAGGCCTCCTACGACGTCATCGAGTCCGGCGAGTTCGACAGCCGGCTCGGGCAGGCCCGCGAGGACTGCGAACAGATCCTCGAGAACTACCGCGCCGACGTCGAATGAGCACGAAAGCGGTCTACGGTGGCGGACCGAGGGGGTGGCTGGTGGCGCTCGCGCTGTTGGCTCCGACGTTCGCCGCGGCCGGCGTCTTCCTGTACTACCCGGCCGTCCGGGCCCTCGAGATGGGGTTCTACCGGACGCGATTTTTCGGCTCCCAGCGGACGTTCGTCGGCCTCGACAACTACGCCCAGTTACTCACTGATCCGGGGTTTCAGTTGAGCGTCGGCGTCACGGTCGCGTTCGCGGCCGTGGTCGTCGTCGGCGTCATGGCCATATCGTTGCCGATCGCCTACTGGATCCACGAGGTGGAGTCGGGCACGACCTACTACATGCTTGCGACAATCTGGCCGTACGCCCTGCCCTCCACGGTGGCGAGCGTCATCCTGCTTTACCTCTTGCATCCCTCACTCGGGATCGGAACGGCCTGGCTCGCCACCATAGGCATCGACTTCAACTGGTTCCGGTACGGCTGGGCGGCGTTCACCCTCATCACCCTCGTCGCCGTCTGGAACCAGATCGGTTACAACGTGATATTCATGCTCGCAGCGATCCACTCGCTTCCCGAGAGTCTGACCGAATCGGCCGTCCTCGACGGCGTGAGCCGCACGCGGCGACTACTCTGGATATACGTTCCCCTGATTTCGCCGACCCTGCTGTTCCTGTTGATCATGAACACCATCTACGCCTTCTTTGGGACGTTCGCCATCATCGACATCACCACCGGTGGTCGACCCGGCGGCGTGACCAACATCATCATCTACGACCTCTATCGCAACGCCTTCGAGTTCGACAACCACGGGATCGCCTCGGCCCAGTCGGTGATTCTGTTCGTCGTCGTCGGCCTGTTGATGTTCGCTCAACTGAAGTACACCGATCGGTACACCCACTATGGCACCTGACACCACTGACGGCACGCTCGAAGGACTGCGCGGGGCAGCGACGACGGAGCCCGTTAGCGGTCGGGACCGCTGGCTACACCTCGGACTCGTCGCCTCGATCGTCCTCTTGAGTGCCCCCGTCCTCATCGCGATCGTCTTCAGCACCAAGGGCCAGGCCGATCTCGCGGGCGTCCCGACCCTGTCTCCAGGCACCAACGCGATCGAGAACTACCGTGACGTGATCGTCGATTACAACATGGGCCGGTACATGCTGAACTCCCTGGTGATGGCAATCGTCATCACTGTCGGCAAACTCGTGATCTCGCTTCTGGCTGTCCTCGCGATCGTCTACTACGAGTTCCCCTTCCAGAATCTCGCGTTCTTCGCGATCCTGTTTACCCTGATGTTGCCGATTCCCGTGCGCATCGTCCCGTTGTACGACGTGATGGTGACACTGGGGTGGACGAACTCGCTCTGGGCCCTGACGATTCCCTATCTCGCGAGCGCAACGACGGTGTTCATCCTCCGCCAGCACTTCCTGGCGATTCCCGATTCGCTGGTCGAGAACGCCAAACTCGACGGCGTTGGCCCGTTCAGGTTCCTCGTCTTCGTCCTGATTCCGATGTCGAAGGGCGTCCTCGCTGGCGTCGCCGTCATCATGTTCATCCACGGCTGGAACCAGTACCTCTGGCCGTTGTTGGTGATCAACGACAACGACCTCCACGTCGCCCAGGTGGGCCTCACCATCATCGAAGACGTCGCCGACACCGGGCAGCGACCGTGGCACCTCATGATGGCCGGCGCGATCCTCACCTTGCTTCCGCCGCTGGCACTGCTCGTCCTCGCACGCAAACCGCTCCTCCAGACGTTCGGCCTCGCCCACAAGTGATCATGACAGCCATCACACTCTCGACACTCACGAAACGATTCGACGACGTTACCGCCGTCGACGGCATCGATCTCGAGGTCGAAGCCGGCGAGTTTCTCACCCTGGTCGGCCCATCAGGGTGTGGGAAATCGACCACCCTCCGGCTACTCGCGGGCCTCGAGGAAACCAGCGAGGGGACCATCGCGTTCGGCGACCGCGACGTAACCGACATCGACCCCGCCGACAGAAACGTCGCGATGGTGTTCCAGAACTACGCGCTCTACCCGCACATGAGCGCTCGCCGGAACATCACCTTCGGACTGACATCGTCGAGCGGGTTCACCGGAGAGGAAGTCGACGATCGGGTGGCCGACGCCGCTGCCATGCTCGACATCGACGACCTGCTGGACCGGAAGCCGGGCGCGCTCTCCGGCGGGGAGAAACAGCGCGTCGCCATCGCGCGGGCCATCGTTCGGGATCCGGACGTCCTCCTGATGGACGAACCGCTCAGCAACCTGGACGCGAAACTCCGGATCCAGACCCGGGCCGAACTCGCGGAACTGCACGATCGCCTCGAGACGACGACGGTCTACGTCACGCACGATCAGGCGGAGGCGATGACCCTCGGGGATCGGGTCGCCGTGATGAACGACGGGCACCTCGAGCAGGTCGCGCGCCCCCAAGCCCTCTACGATCATCCCCGAACCCAGTTCGTCGCGGGCTTCATTGGTCGCCCCGCGATGAACACCGTTGAGGGAACCCTCGAAGCGGTGCCCAACGGATACCGCGCCATCGCTGAGGGGGTCGCCGTGCGATTGCCGACGGACGGCGACGAATCCGCTATCGGTCAGGACAAGTACTCCCACGAGCAGGACGATCCCGTGGACACCACACTCGAGGCCCGCGTCGGCTCCACGGTCATCCTCGGCATCCGACCCGAAGATCTCGAGATTCACGAGCCACAGGGGAGTCAAGGCGACGAAAAAACGGATCTCACGATGACGGTCTCGACGACCGAATCGCTGGGTCGAAGCACCATCGTTCACGGAACCGTGGGGGAGCAGCCACTCGTGCTCGAGGCCGAGGCGCGACTCAGCCGCCGACCCGGGGATCGAATGGCTGCTCGATGTGACCCAGGCCGATTGCACCTCTTCGATCCCGAAACCGGCGAGTCGGTTTACGACTCGGCTCGCGTGCTCGGTGCCAACGCAACATCCCGAAACGGAAGTGAAGTCGCCAGCCAGCGACGTTGACCCCGACCCCCCGTATCCAAACACTCTTGGGGACGCTCGCGGATCACCCGACAATGCACGTCGGGATCGACGAAGCCGGAAAGGGCCCCGTGCTCGGGTCGCTGTTCGCCGCCGCCCTGGCCGTCCCCGACCGGTCGGTACTGCCGTCGGGAATCGCCGACTCGAAGCGCCTCGCTCCCGCCAGGCGCGAGGAACTCGCCGAGCAACTCCGGGCCACCGAACAGGTCAGCGTCGGCGTCGCCGAGATCTCCGTCTCGAGAATCGACGACCCCGATACCGACATGAACGGGCTTGCGGTCGAGGCCCACGCACGGGCGCTCGAGGCGGCCGTAGCTGACGGTGCGTCCACTGGGGAAACGGGTCGCGGCCCCCGGGT
>LKND01000053.1 GCA_001564275.1 Natrialbaceae archaeon Tc-Br11_E2g14
CTCGCCAACGATCTGCTCGCGGCCCGCCTCGAGGAGCGGATCGATCGCCCGGTTCCGATCGACGACGCGCTGTTCGACGTCGAGGACGAGGACGCCGTCGTTCATTTCGTCGAGCACGGTTTCGCGAGCGACCGGGACGATGTCCATGAAGCCGTATCGCAACATCGACCAGGCGAACGCGGCGGCGGAGACCCCCAGAGCCATCGGCGTTGGGTCAGTTGTCAATCCCGTAAAGAGGTAAACGATGTTCGATCCCCAGGGCATGGTGATCGCGATCGTGATCGCCGCGACCTGATCCCGATAGAGCGTCCGCGAGTAGATGACGAACGAACAGAGGAGGATGGTCCCGACCAACAGCAACCCGTAGGAGTAGAGGGCGTGCACCCAGAACGCGAACCCGTAGGCGACTTCCGCGTGGGGATCGGTCGGAAGGTCCACCCAGAAGAGCCCGTGATGCGGGTTCGTCCAGACGGCGACTTGCACTAACACGGGTTCGATCGCCAGCAGACCGACCGTTCGGCGCGTGATCCACTCACCACGGCCCGTAAACTGAAGCGCAAAGAGGAGCCAACCGAGGACCACCCCGGGAATACCGAGGTAGGAGAGGCGATACCAGAGCATGGTCCGAGCGGGTGAGGGGTCGAGGGTGCTGAGTACCGAGGCCCCCATCCAGATCGCCAACCCCACCACGAGTAACAGAAACGGCCTCGCCCCAGGGCGGTGACGATGTCGCCACGTGAGCGCGCCGAGGACCGCTGTCAGCACCGTCGCGACGGCGAGTCCGGCGGTGTACAGCGTGCCCTCGATCATTCGTACGTCCGATACAGTGTGTGGAGATTATATATTGCCTGTGGCTCCCGGCGCTCGTGACCCCGTTCGGCCGGGGCCGTCAGTGCATCGGTACCGATCCCCATCATATGGTTCGCTGTCTTCTCCGCCCAGTGGCTTCCCGCAACGGCCACCAATCACTGGGAACCGGTACACCAGACCGTGTCAGTCGTCGACGCCTGCCTCGGTCGGAGCGGTGTCGTCCTCACCCTCGATCACGGCCTCTCGCCAGGTCCCGAGGCGGAACCAGATGACCGCAATCACGAACGAACCACCCATCCCGAAGCTGAAGGCCCACCAGATACCTTCGACACCCCAATCGAGGGCAGCGACCGTAATGCCCACCCCGGGTATCGTGACCACCCAGGCGAACGCCAGCACGAGGGCGACGGGAATCCGAAGTACCCATCGCGAGAGCAACGAGAGGACCATCGCCTCGCGGGTGTTGCCGGCCCCACGGAAGGCTCCCTGGATAACCATGACCCCGGCGAACAGGGCCCAGAACGGGGCGTTGATGCGGATGAAGACCACGCCCTCGGCGATCACGTCGGGATCGTCGACGAAGATCCCCATTGCGTGATAGGGGAAGGCGATGATCAACGCCGCGATGGCGAAGATGAACGCGATGGTCCCCGCCGTGGCGACCCTGGCAACCTTCGCTGCCCGATCCGGCGTCCGGGCCCCGAGGTTCTGCCCGACGCCCGTCGACGTCGCGTCGCCGACCGCTCCGGCCACCGACCACGTCACCGACATGAGACGGACGACGATCCCGTAGGCTGCGGTCGGGGCGGCACCGAACCGGGCGACGAATCCGGCCATCGCGACCGCGGCGAAACTGCGTGCCCAGCCGTCGAGCGTGGCGGGGTATCCGATGTCGATCAACTGCCGCTGAATGCGGAGGTTCGGTCGGAGATCACCGAACCGAAGTCGCACGCCGTAGCGACCGTCGAGCAGGATGTAGACGCCAGCCGCCGTGGCGAAGGCCCGTGCAATGAAGGTGGCGACGGCGGCACCGCGGGTCCCCATCTCCGGGAACGGACCCCAACCGAGGATGAAAAACGGATCCAGGATCACGTTCATCCCCGCCGAGATGAGGACCAACCACATGGCCGTCTTCGTGTCGCCCGCCCCCTGCAAGGATGAGCGGAACGCGAAAAACAGGAAGGTCAGCGGTAACGCGAGGAAGATCACTTCGATGTACGCCAGCGACTCCACGAACACCCGATCGCGCGCCCCGATGAGCCCCAACAGCGGCCGCCTGAAGTACAGCCCGACCGTGGCGAGCACGCTCGAGACGGCCAGCGCAAGCAGGATCGTCTGCCCGACCACGCGGTCGGCTGCCCGCTGGTCGTCGGCGCCGACGTGCTGGGAGACGAGCGCGATGGTCGCGGCCGTGAGTCCCATCGCCGTCGACACGAACATCCACGAGAGCGGAAACATGAGCGAGACGGCCGCGACCGCCTCCGAACTGACGCGGCCAACCCAGAACATATCGGCGAGGTTGTAGAACGTCTGCAAGAGGTTTCCAAGGACCAGCGGCCACGCCAGCTGAGCGAGTTTCGACGGGATGGCCCCCGTTGTCATGTCGATTCCCTTGCGCTCCTCGACAGCGGGTTCGTCCTGGTCGGTCGCGGTTCCGCCGTCGGTTGCAACCGGGCTCGTGATCCCAGGCTCATCGTCACGCGTTCCCGGCGCAGTCCCCCCACTCGAGGCAGCGTCGGGACTCTCGGAGCGAGACGGCCCCCCGGTTTCACGATCGGGATCGGTTGAATCCACTCCCGAGTGACTCCTCAGCCGGCGTAGAAAAGGACTCCCGTCTACCTCGCGGTTGCCGGTTTCCGTGTTGGGGGTCGACGTCCTTCGCGTCTCCCGCCAGCCACCGATTCGACGCGGCGTCTCAGTTCCAGCCAGCGGTGGCAAACCGACCGAGAGTTAGCGCCCCAGGAACGTGCCGGTGAGCACCCGCCACGGCGTCGATGCCTCCTCGAGAAGTGACGACAGCGATCCCGCCGGCTTGAACCAAAAGAAACGACTGGAGAGAGATGCGGGAGTCTGGGTCGCCTGTCGATACTGCTCGACGGTCTACTGGCGGGGGACCGGCAGCGACGGCAATCGGGTGACGACACGGCTACCGACGCTCGAGCACTGGAGTCCCCGGCGTCACTACTCCGGGGCGTCTCCATCACGCCAGGAGTCGGGCACGTCGATGACGTATCGGCCATCCTCCTGGAGTGAGACGATGTACTCCTCGCGATCGTAGAGTTCCATCAGGTTCAGTTCGTACTCGCCGGGACGAACGATCTTGATGCTCTCGAACTGATCGTTGAGTTCCTCGCGCAACTGCTCGAGTGAGGGGCGGTCGTCCTCGTCGGGTTCGCTCACCACGCGTCCGTCCCTGGTTCCCGGCTCTTGGGAGGGGGCAGAGGTCCCCGTCTCTGGGTCGTCTGCCAGCTGTTCCGGCGCGGGTGAGAACCCTCCGGTCTCCGTGCTGGGTGGGAGTTCGTCTCGCGAGACCACTTCGCTTCGGGCACTCGCCTGGGCGGTGTCCTCCTCGCCACCCTCGAGGTCTGGGTCGATTGGATCGCCCGACCCGTCGCCGTCTTCGCTCTCTTTCGGGGCCGCTCGGTCGTCACGTTCGTCGGGCCGTCTGGCGGTCTCGGGCCAGGGTGTCTGCCCCGGTGTGTCGCCACCTGCATCGGCGGCGTCACCACCGGTGGATGGGCGAGCCGTCTCCGGCCACTCGTCGTCAGGCTCGGGGCCGCCGGGCGATGCCTGCCGGGCCGCGTCAGTTGCCAGCGTCTTCGACGCCTCCGATTCAGCCGGTTGCTCGGATCCCGAGCCAGCCTCACCGTCTGCACCTGCCTCCGGGCTCGTCCGCCCGGTCTTCGGCGTGAACTGGAACTTGTTGCCGCCACAGTCCGGACAGCCCGAGAGCATCTCCTTGGAGCCGTCGGGGAACGTGCGGCCACAGGTGGTACACTTGTGTGGCATTCGTCAGTTCCGGGAGACGAGGGCGCTGATGAGCGTCTCGTCTTTGTGCAGGGTTTCGATCTGGTTGGCCGGACCGATCACCGTCAGTTTCTTCGGGGCCTCGTCGGTCCCCATGAGTCGCCCGAGAAGCGAGGAGTCACTCGATCCGGATTTGGGATAGGTCTCGATCTCGATCCCGTTGAACTCGTCCGGGCTGATCTCGGCCATCGTCACCTCGATCAACTTGCTCTCCTCGTCCGGCGAGAGCCCCTCCTCGAGGATCACAATATTGCCGTTGTGAACCCCATCGAGGATCATTCGGATCTTCTCCATGCTCGCCATCCCGTTCATGCGCTCGCCGCTGATGAGGTCGATCTGGACCCCGTCCCGGCGATCTGCGTCGTCGGCATTGGTTGCTTCCGGCATCAGCTCACCCGAAGTACTCCGCGATATTTTCGTACACTTCGTCCATGTTTTCCCCCTCCTTGGCCGACAGCGGCACCGTCTCGTGCTGTGGGAAGGCGTCCTCGATGCGCTTGACACTCGAGTCCTCGAGGTCGATCTTGTTCGCAAAGATCAACACGGGCAGATCTCGCGATTCGATGATCCCGATGAGCATCGTGTTGACCTGCGTAATCGGGTCCTCCGCGCTGTCGAGCACGTAGATCACCCCATCGACGTCCTCGCGCAGCCAGTGCATGGCCTCGGCGACCCCCTCCGTCGCCTCACGAGAGCGCCGAATGGCGTCGTCTTTGTCCATCTCGTCGGTGAACTCCTCGTAGTCGACCTTGGTCGTCACCCCGGGCGTGTCGACGATGTCGATGGTGACTGACTTCCCGTTGCGTTCGATCTCGACATCTTCCTTGCGTCGAGCGCGGCGCGTTTCGTGGGGAATGTGGCTCTCGGTCCCGATGGCGTCACCGGTCCAGTCGCGGGCGATGCGGTTGGCTAACGTCGTATTGTGGACCACCAGTCCATCACTCGAGGCGAACGTGTGGTTGTCCGCAACCGTCAGATCGTAAATGTAGCCGTCGTAGTCGATCGTCTCGATGGATACGACCTCGTCCCACTCGAGCGTCGAGTCGGCTATGTGATGGACGAGTTCGGTTTCAGCGACCCGCGGCAGTGAGTCGGCCATCGTTTCGAGTCGATCGACCGAGATGCTGTTCCGGCGTCGCATTCTGGCAACGTGTTTATTATCACCGTAAAACGCCCGCTGGGTCATTCCGAGTGCCTCGCGTGCCACCTCGAGTTCCGCCATCAGTGGGAGGGTATGGACGTTTGGACTCGAACCGGCCGCACACAGGCTCTCGAGTCGGTCCGCTTTCGCGTCCGAATCGAAGCCGATCGTCTCCTGGAACCGGCGGTGCTGGTCGCTGCGTCCGATACAGAACTCGTAATATGCATCTCCGTCGTGCCGTTTCTCGCGGATTTTGCCAACGATGCCAAAGCGCAACAGCAGAATCTGAATGCCCACGATGAGTTCCCGACTCGCACTCGAGAGGGTGACGTATCGACCTCTGGCGTCGGTCTCTGCACCCTGGACGCTCCCTTCACAGTCGAACATGGCTCGCACGAACGCGACGACGGTGTCGTCGTCGGCCAGGAGGATCGACTGTGGCACTCGCTTTTCGGCCGAAGAAGCCGGTTCACAGTCGAGTCGTTTGAGGTACTCCACGAGCGAACGGCTGTTGGCTTTGACGATGGGCGTTTTGTCGTCGTACTCGTAGGTCGTCGTTTCGATGCCAAACCGTCGAGCGGTTGCTTCGAACTCGGCTCTGAGTGCCGGATCGTCGTTCGCAAAGGCAATCGACCGGGCATCGTGTTGTGCCTCTGCAATGGTGAGTGCGAGGAATCGCCCGATTTCCGGGTCGAATTCGAACGGTGTAACCGGTTTGGGATTGTGGTACGTCGATTCGTACACGACGGAACCGCCATCCGTATACAGGTCGTCGTTCGGTTTGAGCGTATAGTTCGCCCCCGTCGGCGTGTACTCGCCGAGCGTCGCCACCGCCGTTCCCTCCGAGAGCTCCTCGGCAGGGAGTTCGGTGACTCCATCATCGGTCATCGAAATGAACGGGTGATCAGGGCTCACCGTGAGTTCACGGCCGAGGCGGGTTTTCACTCGGTACATCGGGCCCGTATAGCGTTGTCTGAAGACGTGTGATACGTCCTTTGGCTCGACCGTGAGGTCTGTGCGTACGGACGGGACGGTAACAGTCGTCTCGTTGCACTCGATCCAGCGTTCGTGTGGTTCGTCGCTGACATCGACTGGGTCGCTTTCGTTCCGGACAACCCGGTCGTAGATCGATTCGATCGGTTCGTACGTCCCGTCAGCGAGGAGTACGTCCTCGCCTTCTGCCAGACATTTTCCCGCGTTAGGCGGCCCATAGATGCCAATTCGCTTTGGCTCCTGTTCGGAAAAGAGCCCCTCCGTCACGCGGGAAATGCTGTCTTTGAGTCCTGAAATCAAACCCATCCTTGGAGATCCTCCACACACCGGCGTGTGTCTGCGCGTACTACCGAACGCGATTCACTTAAGTCTACGTCAGACAGCCTGACGGACGTCGATTACTGACGGTCAGGCGTGGCCGACAACCGGGCCGAACGTTCATGACGCACGCCACGAACACTCGAGTGTGAGCGCGACCCTCGCGGAACCCCAGGTGCTCGCCCACACCAAGCGTGCGCTCTTTCCGGCCGACAGCGAGGACACGTACGCTGTCGTCGACACCCAGTTTTCGACCGACGAGTGGCGGCAGGGCGTCCAGGTCGATCCGACCGTCCACGAGGTGCTGGCCCCGTTCAACCGCGTCACTGTCGGCGGCGGCTACCCCGACCTCGTGGGCGTCCGTCGTCTCGAGTCCACGTATCTCGCGGTCGAGCGCTACGGCGAGGAACCGCCGCTGATCGCCGTCGAGGCCAAGGGCCACGCCAGCGGCGGCGTCGACACCGAACGCGGGATCGTCCAGGCATACGATCGGCTCCACGAGGCCAACGCGGCCTACCTCGCGGCGCCGGTCGAGGCTGTCTCACAAACCGATCGAACCCTTGCCAGGGAGCTGAACGTCGGCGTCCTTGGCGTCACGCCCGAGGGAACGGTCGATCCTCTCGAGGTTCCACGGGTAGTGGGCAATCGCACGACGACGGAGATCAACGCGGTGCGCTTTCAGGCGAGCGCCCAGGGCGTCGCCGACCGGTCGTTCGGGCTGAACCACCCGAAGAACTACCTGGGATACCCCCTCGCGCTGTACGCCGACGGCGATACCGAAGCCCTCCTGCAGCGTCACGACGTGGTGGGCGCGACCGACGCCGCGAGGCAGGGGGCGGCCTTCCTCGACCTGATCGAGACCACCCCCAGCGGCGGCCACGACACCGATCGGGACCGTCACGGAGATCCATACGTCAGACTCACCGGGCTTGGCGAGGAGGTCGTTCGCTTCGCCATCGCCCACGAGGGATCGGTTCGGGCCGCCCTCGAGCGATTCGGCGACTGGTACCGTTCACGGAGGCGATTCGTCGACCTCGAGCCGGCCTGGGGCCACCTCGCTCGGCGCGTCGTCCACCAGTACCCCGCGACGAACCTCCTCGTTGCGGAGCTCCAGACGCTCGCCGATGACGGCGACCCGACGCCCTCGCTCGTGGACCTCGTCGTCCGACTACACGAGCTGCATCCCGCGTTCACCGTGGAGCTGTTTTGCAAGGGCGACCCAAAGGTCAGACAGCGCGTGCTGACCAGGGACGGCGACCTGCGACGGGCCGCCCTCGAGGACGGCACCGTCTATCACGCCCCGACGGTGTTCCAGCTCAAGGCGATGTGCTATCACGCCGGGATCCTCACCGAGCGAGGCGCCGAACCGGATCGGCTCGATCCCCTCGAGGACGTGTGGGCGCTTCGGGAACCGCTGTAGTACCCGCCCCCGTTCAGGGCGCCGGCGGCTCGCCCTCGTAACGGTCGTGATCACCGTAGAAGTTCAGCATCGCGAACTTGAGCTTCTCCGGGTCGATGTCGAGCAGTTCTTCGCGCTCCTCGTGTGGGAACGAGCCGTTGACGCTGTACTTCCCGAGGTCCGATTTGGCCCGTCGCGAGTATCGCCGGTCCAGCAGGAGTCGGACGCCGACGTCCTCGGGCGAGCGGATCACCCGTCCCATCGCCTGGCGGGTCTTGCGGACCGTCGGGATCTCGACCGCGTAGCGCCAGCCGGTGTCGGTGCCGTCGAATGCGACGTCGTAGGCCTCCTGGACTGCTTCCGCCCGGTCGTCGAGATGCGGGTAGGGAACTCCGACGACCAACACGGTGTGGGCGTCGTCACCGTCGAAGCTCACCCCCTCCGCGAGGGTGCCCCACAACGAGGTGAAACAGACGGCGTGGTCGTCGGCCACGAACTCCTGGCGGAGATCTTCGGCCGCAACGCCCGGCTCGTCGAGGTAGATCGACGCCGCGGTCTGCCCCTCGAGTCGGTCGGCGTATCGGGCCGCCTCTCGGTAATTGGGGAAGAACGCGAGCGTGTTGCCCGGCGTCATCCGGACGGCGTCGTGGATGGCTGTCGCAACCGTCGTCTGCACGTCGGGGTCGTCCCGTTCCGAGGAAAAGAGTGCAGGTGTCTCGACCGCGTAGGTTCGACGGTGTTCCGCGGGGAACTGCAGGCCGTAGGCCATCGTCACACACTCCTCGAGGCCGAGCACGTCCTCGGTCACGTCGAACGGCTGGAGGGTCGCACTCATCAAGACCGCGCCGGAGACCGCCTCGAGGAGTCGTCCCGTCACCTGTCGGGGGAGACAGCTGTAGAGTTCGGCGCGGCCGTAGACCTCGTCGGTGCCGGCGTCACGGCGGATCGAGACGACCGGATAGAGGCCCTGGGCGGTCCCCTCGTCCATCCAGGCGCTCACGAACGCGGCCGCCTGCAGGGTCTGACACTCCGTCCGAGTCGCCGACTCGCCGTTTCGGTATGCCTCCTCGTACTCCTCGTCGAGTTGCTGGCCGAGTTGGCGGGCCGCCTGCAGGTCCTCGTCGATTCCCCGGCCAGAATACCGCTGGAGGAACGCCAGCGTGAGGTCGTCGCGCCGGTCCGAATTGCTGATCGCGACATCCGTCCAGTTCTCACCCACGCTCGCTTTCCCACCGAAACCGAGATCCGCCTCGTACGTCTCGACGAGCGCATCACGGAACGCCTCGAGGACGTTCGCCGCGTCTCCGGCCCGCGGATCGGTGGTCTCCTCGAGTTCGTCGAGGGCCTGATCGAACGTCCGTTCGGAGCAGTCGCGGCTGGCATGGTCGCGAGCGGCGTCCTCTACGTTGTGAGCCTCGTCGAAGACGGCGAGGACGTCCTCGGGATCGCGGCCGAGCCAGCGGAAGAACTGCTCGCGGATGCCCGGATCGAGCAGGTGGTGATAGTTACAGACGACGAGGTCGACCCCCTCGATGCCCTCCTTGAGGAGTTCGTAGCCACACAGGTGCTGTGATTCGGCGTGCTCGTAGATCTCCCCGGGGGTTCTGACGTCCTCGAAGAGCCACTCGAAGAACGCGTCGGTCGCCTGGCTCTCGACCAGATTGTTCCGGTAGTACTCACAGGTGTTCGCCTCCTCGAGTTCCTCGATGCGCATCTCGAGGTCGCCCAGTTCGTCCATGACGGCCGATCGGGCCTCCGTGGCCGCCTCGGCACCGGCCTGACTCTCCTCGAGCAGGGCCTGCTGGCGGGCCTCGAGCTGGGCGTACTCGCCTTCGGCGTCGACGAGCGCGCGGGTATTGTCCCGCAGGGCCTGGCACTCCTCGTAGCCGACGTCGATGTGACACATCGAGTTCTTTCCCTTGAAAACGACGGCCCGGATGGGTTCCTCGCGGGTGATCGCCCGAGCTTCGGCGATGAACTGACGCATCTGCTGGTGGACGTTCGTCGTGATGACGACCGTTTTGTCCTGCTCGCGAGCCACTGCCAGGGCGGGGACGAGCGCCGAGAGGGTCTTACCCGTCCCGCAGGCCCCTTCGAAGAGGACGTTCTGGCCCCGCACGAGGCTGTTGTAGATGCGGTCCATTGCCTCGCGCTGGTTCTCGTAGGGCTCCTCGTACGGAAAGAACCGCAGGTAGTCACCGACGTCTGGCACGGCCGTACGTTGGTCCCGCATCGGTTATAAGAATTGAGGCGACCAGGGCCCCAGTCGGCGGTGCACTGGTGGATATGTCGGTGAAACCGGTCAGTCCTCCTCGGCCTCGAGGGCCCGCTCCAGCAGGCGCTCACCCGAATCCGAGTCGACCTCGAGATCGGGAACCGAAGTGGGGCGGCCGGTCTCGTCGATGGCAACGAAGGTGAAACTCGACTCGGTCGTCTGCTCGGTCTCACCCGTACGGGGTTCCTCCCGCCAGGCCCGAATGCGGACGCGCACGCTCGAGGTGCCCGCAGCGTAGACGTAGGCCTCGACGAGCGCCGTGTCACCGATGCCGATCGGTCGGTTGAAGTCGAGCTCGTTCACCTGGGCGGTCACACAGGTCTTGCCAGCAAATCGCATTGCCGACATCGCGCCGACCTCGTCGAGCCACTTCATCAGGTTCCCCCCGTGCAGCGTCTCGTTGTTGTTCGCGTGATTTGGCTGGACGCGAAAGCGATTCTGGATGTGCGTGTCGGTCAGCGTCGGCATACTGGGTGGTCTCGCTCGAGCGGTAAAGCCGTCCCGGCGTCGACAGCGATCGAACGGCAGGAATTTCGGGGGCTACTCGGTCATGTTCGCGAGTACCGAGACGCTCTTGACACCGTACCGATCACAGGCGTTCGCCGCCCGGTCGGAGACGAACTCGTAGGCGTCGTTACCACGGACCGCCGCGACGGTGAATCCGGCATCTTCCATCAGCGACGTGTAGCTGTCGACCTGTTCGGCCCCACCGATGCACGCAGCCCAGAGGTCGGCGTCACCTTTGATCCCCTCCGGGAGCTGGGCCTCGCTGACGATGTCGGCGATCGCCAGCCGACCATCGGGTCCGAGGACGCGATGTGCCTCCTCGAAGACCCGGTCCTTTTCCGGGGAGAGGTTGATCACGCCGTTGGAAATCACGACGTCGAAGGAATCGTCGTTGAACGGTAACTCCTCGATGTAGCCCTCGCGGAAGCGAACGTTGTGGAAGCCGTTGTCGCTGGCGAGGTGGCGGGCCTTTTCGACCTGCTGGATCGTCATGTCGACGCCCGTGACGAGGCCGGTTTCGGTGGCGTGCATTGCGGCGACGAACGCGTCCATTCCCGAACCGCTCCCGAGGTCCAGAACGCGTTCCCTGGGCTGAATGTCGGCCAGATCGAAACAGTAGCCCACACCCGCAAAGGAGTCGACGGCCGCCTCGGGGACGTATCGCAGGTCCGCCTCGGTGTAGCCGAGTCGATCGGCGAGTTCGCGGCCAGTTTCGAAGTGAAACTCGGCGTCGCCAGCCTCGGCCACGTCGCCGTACATCGATTTTACCTCCTGTTCGAGTTTCGTTGTGTCGAGTGATTTGCTCATGGAGTCTCACCGAATGCGTGCAGGATCGCCAGATCCGCAGGGATCTCGAGCGCTCGAGGCCTACCCCGGCGGGACCGACCCTCGAACGAGTTCGGCCACCGTCCGCTGGCTGCGAAGCCGTGCCTGATCAGGCGAATCCCACACGGGCCGACGTACAGCACTCATACGGATTAGTGTCGTCTCTTACCGGTGAGTGCCGAACCGGGGCTGGCACTCACCGGTAAATAGTGACACTAAACCGTATCAGGCGCTTGTACGCTGTTGGTGAAATCGTGCAGGTCGTGCACCATTGCATCCCGCGCAACTCGGGACGTAAATCGTCGACGGGGGCGACCGGCCAGTCAGAATCCGTCGTCGAGAAAGACGGTGCGACGCGGAAAGAGTCGATCGAGGGAGTCGAGTACGTCGTCACTCGCCGACAGGCGACCCGCCCGCTCGAGCGCCGAGACGGAGCGGGCCCCGACGGCCAGCTGTGAGAGGGCCGACACGTCGAGGGTCGCGGTCGATCGATGGTCGTCGGCTCGAGCACAGACACCCGTACCGTGGTCGACCTCGAGGCCGAATGTCCCGTCGTTCCAGTCGACCAGGGGGTCGGTCACCGCGAGAGACACCGTCTCCTCAATGGCGGGGTAGTCGAGCGCCGACAGCGTTCGTTCGACGTCGACGATTCGGGCCATCGGTCCGGTGTTGCGCTCGACCTCGAGGGCGTGTTGACTCGGGTGAAGATCGTCAAAGAGCGTGTCCGTCGGCTGTCGAATCTGCACCTCGTCAACTTGCGAATCGTGATCGGCACAGAACGCGAGGAGGGCGAAAAACGCCGGCCGGTCCACGAACGCGAGTTCCGAGACCGCCATCTTCCGGTCGCCACGCTCGCCGTCGATGGTGTAGACGATGTACCCCACGGCCTCGCCCTCGCGCTCGAGGACGTAGACGAACGGATCGGTCGTCCAGCGCTCGAAGACGAAGTGTCGCCACCAGGGCTCGTCGCGGACGATGGACAGATCGTAGCGGCTCGCCCAGCGTTCGTGGACCTGGTCCAGGACGGTCCAGTCGTCGGCCTCGAGGGAGCGGAACTCACCACGTTGGCCGTCGCCGTCTATGGCGTCCCGAGCAAACCCGAGGTCGGCCGGGTCGCACGTGACCCGAAGGTAGTGATTCGTCGTGTCCCAGCCGTAGCGGTTGTAGAACCGGTATCGAAACGGCCAGAGTATCGAGAACGTTGCCCCCCGGTCTCGATATTCGGCGAGGGAGGCCGCGAGCAGTCGCCGGACGTTCCCCTCCCGACGATGTTCGGGTGGGGTGGCGACCGCCGAGAGTCCCGGTGTCGAGTGGGTCGATCCGCGAATGCGGGTCTCGAGCCAGTAGTGACAGCAGACAGTTCGAGGGTCCGGTGGGTCGTCGACATCCTCGAGCCGGCCGACGCCGCCCTCGCCGGTATTCGGGTCGACGCCGTGGTAGATGCCACGACGGCTCCCGATATCCGCTCTCGAGGATTCCTCCTCCGGGTCGTACTCGGGGATGCCCCGTTCTGGCGCGAAGGCGTAACTGGTGTGCTCGTAGAAGCGTTCGCGCTGGCTGTCGGGAACCGCACAGTACGATGACATACGCACAAGCGCGTCGAGGAGACAAAAGTAGGTTCAGCAGGTGTGGTACCACGCCACACTGTGCTCGACAGGAGTGGGATTTCACCCGTGCGAGACCGCCAGCAACTGTTCAATGGGTTCGCCGAGACGGTCCCTATCGGTCGGTTGGCCGCTCCGCCACGAAGCGTTCGATGCGGGTCAGTGCCTCACGCAGGTCATCGAGGCCGGTCGCGTAGGACACCCGGAGGTGGCCCTCACCGCCGACCCCGAACACGTCGCCCGGAACGACAGCCACGCCCTCCTCGTGGAGCAGTGCCTCGGCGAAGGCGTCGGCAGTCCATCCGTCGGGAACCTCGGGGAAGACGTAGAACGCGCCCTGCGCCTCGAAACAGGGCATCCCGATCTCACGAAAGCGCGAGAGCACGAATCGACGGCGACGATCGTACTGGGCGACCATCGTACGGACCTCCCCCGCACACGAATCGAGCGCCTCGAGGGCGGCGTACTGGGCCGTCGTCGGGGCCGAGAGCAGGCCGTACTGGTGGATGCGGTTCATCGCGTCGATGGCGTCGGCGGGTCCGAGCGCGTAGCCCAGTCGGAGGCCCGTCATCGCGTGGGCCTTCGAGAAGCCGCTGACGACGATGGTCCGCTCTGCCATGCCCGGAAGCGTGGCGATAGACGTGTGGGCGGCCGTCCCGGCCTCGTCCCGATCGGGATCTTCGGGATCCTGACTGGCAGTTCCGTCGCCCTGGCCACCATCCATTTCGGATCCCGTTCGCTCCGTGTACGTCAACTCCGCGTAAATCTCGTCGGCGAGCACCGCGATATCGTGTTCGCGGGCGAAGGCAGCCACGGGCTCGAGGTCCGCCCTGGTCATGACGGCCCCCGTCGGGTTGTTCGGATAACACAACACGAGCAATTCGGCAGTGTCGGCACCGGCCGCCTCGAGTGCCTCAGCGGTGAGTTTGAAGTCGTCAGCCTCCCGTGTGCGCACGGGAAGCACCGCACCACCGGCGAAGGTTACGCCTGGACCGTAGGAGATGTAGGCGGGCTGGGCAACGGCAACCGTCTCACCTGGGTCGACGAACGCCCGAAACGCCAGGTCGACGGCCTCGCTGGCCCCTGCGGTCACCAGAATCCCGTCATCGGGATCGTACGAGAGGGCGAATCGCTCGTCGACGTACTCGGAAATCGCCGCCCGCAGTGCGGCCATTCCACGGTTGGCCGTGTACGAGGTCCGCCCACGCTCGAGTGAGTGGATCGCCGCGTCTCGGGCCGCCCAGGGCGTCGAGAAGTCGGGTTCGCCCACGCCCAGTGAGATGACGTCGTCTCGCTCCTCGGCGATCTCGAAGAACCGGCGGATGCCCGAGGGACCCACCGCCTCGACCCGGGAAGCCGGCTCTAGTGGCGACGTCATGGGGAGACCGAGAGCCGATCGTCGTCGTCCCCATCGTCGAGTTCGATCCCGTGTTCCTTGTAGGAGGTCATCACGTAGTGGGTCACCGTTTGGGTGATCTCGGGGACCGGCGCGACCTTCTCGCTGATGAACTGGGAGACCTCCCGGATCGAGTCGCCCTCGACCTCCATGTCGAAGTCGTAATCCCCGCTGACGAGTCGAAGGGCGGTGACCTCCGGGAACCGCGCGAGCCGCTCGGCAATGTCGCCGTAACTCGTCTCCCGATCGAGCGTAACGTTGAGTTCGACTTCCGCGCGAACCCGCTCGTGCTCGAGGCGATCCCAGTCGACAACCGCTTGATACCCTCTGATCACGCCTGCCGCCTCGAGGGACTCGATCGCTGCGGCTACCCCCTCCTCGTCGAGGTCGGTCATTCGAGCGATGTCTGCCGTGTCGTATCGCGCGTTCTCACGCAGTAACTCGAGCACCTCGCGTTCGCTCATACTCCCCCGAAGCGCGAGCGTGTGCAAAAGCGTTGTGTCGTCCGCAACACTGAGCGGGATCGCTGTGTGACGGTTGTGGGGATTGGGTTCCTCGCCTCGAGGTCGAAGGCGGGCCAGATGCAGGAACAGGGCAGGGGGATTCTCGGAGGACGTCATCGGTTCCCCCACGAAGAACCGAGAGACAGTGCCGAAAGCGTGGGTTCGAAGCGATTGGTTGGCTCCGAGAGTCCCTCTCAGTAGTTCTTGAACAGCTCCGCCCTGACGTCGTCTTTGGTCTGTACGTCCGCAGTGGATCCATCGGGGAGGGTCACGCGGTAGCGGTAATCAGCCGACGGTGACTCCTCCCACTTGTCGTCGTGGGTCTCGAGGAGGTTCATCATCCGGTCGAGCATGTCATCGTCGTCGGCGGTTCCGTCGCCATCGAGGTCGTCTTCGTCTGTCTCGTCCTCTCTATCGTCCGCCTCGTCTTCAGTGTCATCGGACTCGTCGTCGGTCTCGTCTGACTCCTCGGCCAACCCAACGGGTTCAGCCCCATCCACGTCCGAGTCGGCCGTTTGCGCATCAGCTGGTGGACTCGTCTCGCCCGTGTCGTCGTCGGCATCCGGATCCGAAGCAGTCTCGTCTGCGAGTTCATCCGCCGAATCGTCCTCGACGGCATCCTCGATATCGTCGTCACCAGCCTCCTCGAGTGTGTCGGGTCCGGCCTCGGCACTCGTCTCGTCGTAACTGACCGAGACGGCCGCATCGACGGCCTTCGCCACGTCGTCCGTCGCGGTCGACCCACCGGTCGTGGCGACGTCAGCCTCGAGATCTCCGTCGAGATTATCGAGCAAGAACTGGACGGCGTCCTGTTCACGCACGAAGCCGTACTTCCCGACCACATCCGCCGAAATCGCCTCACGAAGCCGCTGGATGGCGCCATACTGTTCGTCCGTGACCTCGAGTGTCTGCATACCTGACCGATGTGGCGAGGGGTACATATAGGTGGGTGGACGCTTTGGCGGAGTCCACCCGAAAGTCGCCGGGTACTATATCGACCGGGTGCAACTGGCCCACCATGACCGAACCCCAGGACGACGAGGGTGCTATGGACGGGCTCACGGTGACGAGCTGTCGGCGGTGTCCGAAACTGGTCGACTCGCGCAGTCGAATCGTCAACGGCGACGGGCCCACGGACGCCGACGTCCTGTTCGTCGGCGAAGGCCCCGGCGCGACAGAGGACGCGGAAGGTCGCCCCTTCGTCGGCCGAAGTGGGAGCGTCCTCGAGGACACCTTACTCGAGGTCGGCCTCGAGCGCGAACAGGTCCGGATCACCAACTGCATTCGCTGTCGGCCCCCGGAAAACCGCGACCCACGGACGGCGGAACTCGCGAACTGTCGGGGCTACCTCGAGACCGAAATCGACCGGCTCGATCCCGCGATCATCGTCACGCTGGGAAAGGTGCCGAGTGAGCACCTCCTCGAGCGGTCCGTGTCGGTGACGGCCGAAACGGGATCGGTCGAGGACGTGCGGATTGCGGGACGCAGCCACCCCCTCCTGATCTGTCTCCACCCGGCGGCGACGCTGTACGATCGAAGCCAACGTGAGCCGTTCCGGAAGACGCTCGCGACGGCAGCCGATCTGGCCGGGGTCGACGGGGGCGGTGCCGGTCAGTCCAGACTCGACGGTTTTTAGGCTCGCAAACCGGCAAAAGTGTGTAAATTATCCAACCCACGCTGATTAACAAACTACCAGCAATTCGATGACGTGGTAGGCGATATACACAGGGAATGCTGATTCAGTGGTTGAGTGTCGCATAACAACCCCGTGCAACTGGTGGCTATGTAGCAAACATAGAAAACCCTAAATGGTACCGTCCTTAGTCTCACCTATGTCCGATCAGTCACGATGGACAAATAAGCGGCGAACGTTCTTGAAAGGTGCAGGGGTGGCGGCGACTGCCGGTCTTGCAGGCTGTCTTGGTGACCTCGCCGGCGACGACGACGAGGTTCGAATGGTGTTGAACCCGGCGGAAGGCGACGTCGACATGATGGAACAGTACCAGCCACTGTTCGAGTACCTCGAGGGCGAAACCGGCGTCGAGATCGACGCGACCGAAACGAGTAGTTACACGGCGACGGTCGACGCAATCCGAAACGACCAGGCTGAACTGGCGGACATCTCGCCAACGGGCGTCATCGCGGCCCCGGATCAGATGGACGTACTCGGCATCCGCGTCGCGTTCGGTGCGGATCAGTACTTCTCGCTGGTCGCCACGACGCCGGATAGCGACATCGAGACCCTCGAAGACATCGACGGACACGATATCTCGGTTGGGGACACCCTCTCGGTGAGCGGGAGCCTCTTCCCGCTGTTCATGCTTCACGACGCCGGCCTCGACGTCGGCGACGCCCCCGACGGCGACCCGGTCGACTTCAGCACTCGACACTCCGATCACAGTACCGCTCGAGAGGAACTAGTCCAGATGGACGAAGTCGTGGCCGCTGGTGCCGGTGCGTTCACCCTCGCACCACATATTCCACAGGACCAGTTCTCGGACCAGTTCGCGGACATTTCGGCCGAGTACGACAACGCCGGTTCGGAGGACGAGGAACTTCGGCTAGTTGCCGAATCGGACCCCATCCCACGAGCGCCAATCGTTGCCCGCACCGAGTGGGACGACCCGGTCAAAGACGACATCGAGGAGGCGCTCCTCAACGCCACCGAGGAGGACCTGATCGACGAGGAGTCCGACGAACCGCTCTGGTTCACCGGCCTCGAAGAGGGATCGGTCGACAACTTCGAACCAATCGAGGACGTGATGGACGCCCTCGACCTCGAGTTCGCCGATCTGGCTGACTAGTCGCCAGACTACAGGACTCGATCGATTCCAAACCATTCTTAGGATCGGTTCGACAATAGCAATCAATGTCATATATTAGTGTAGAGGGGGTGAGCAAGCGATTCGGCAGCACACAGGCCTTAGATGACGTCTCGTTCGAGGTGCCACAGGGCGAGTTCGTCGTGATTCTGGGTGCCTCCGGTTCGGGTAAATCGACCTTACTCCGGTGTATGAACGGACTCACGAAACCGACCGCCGGCTCTATCTCTATCAACGACACCGAAATTACGGAACCACATCCGGAGATCGCGATGATCTTCCAGCAACACAACATCATCGGCGAGATGAGCGCATACTCGAACGCCCTCACCGGTTCGCTCCAACGAAGTGGCGTTCTCGAGAGCGTCTTCCAGTTCCACGATCGTGCAGAGAAACTCGAGGCACTCCAGGCACTCGAAACCGTGGGGCTGCTCGACGAGGCAAACCAGCGTGCGAGTCAGATGAGTGGTGGGCAACAACAGCGAGTTGGTATCGCTCGGGCACTCGTTCAGAACCCGATGACGCTGCTCGCAGACGAACCAGTCGCGAGTCTCGATCCAGGGAGTTCACAGCAGGTCATGGAGTATCTCCTGCGGGCATCGGACGACCGGAAACTGACCACGGTCGTGAGCCTGCATCAGGTCAATCTCGCTCGACAGTTCGGTGAGCGATTTATCGGGTTGAAAAACGGCCAGGTCGTCTTCGACGGGTACGCCGAGGAGTTCGGCCTCGACGTCATCGACGAAATTTACGATTCACCGGAACACGTCGGCGACGACGGAGACGAGCGAGACGAGGAGGCGGCCGTCGACAGCCAAGACGAGGTGACTGCCTGATGAGCCAGCAGACGTTCTCGCCAGCAGTCGAGGAAAAATACTACGACATCCGCCGAGCACGGCGAATCAAAGCCCTCCTCGGTGGGTTCCTCTTCGTCGTCATCATGGGGCTGTTTTACGTGGCATTGCTGGCCGTCGAAATGACCGTCGCTCAGTACATACGGTACGGCCCCCAGTTCGTCGGCGCACTCACCGAATACTTTCCAATAACGACCGTCAACGGGATCCCGATTCTCGACGTCGGCCAGTACTGGGAGTTCATCGTCGAGCGGAACCTCTTTGCGTCAGCCGGCATCACCCTCGCGATTGGGTTTGGAGGGACGATCCTCGGTTTGCCCCTGGCACTGCTGTTCAGTATTCTCGGCTCCGGCCGGGTCACGCCGTTTCCGTTCAACTTCATCTTTCGCGGTATCATGTCCTCGATTCGGGCGATTCCAGCGCTCGTCTGGGCACTGATCTACGTCCCACTGGGCGGGGTGACGCCCTTTACTGCGACGATGGCAGTTGCCACGGACACCATCGGCAACCTCGGGCGGCTGTACACTGACGAGCTCGAGGAGATCGAAAGCGGACCGATCGAGGCCATCGAAACCACGGGCGCGGGTCGGGTACAGGTCATCGTCTTCGGGATGCTGTCACAGGTGACGACACCGTTCATCGCGTGGACGCTCTACATTCTGGAGATCAATATCCGAATTGCCGTCGCCCTGGGGATCATCGGCGGCGGTGGCATCGGGCACGTTCTCGCCGTGCAACAGCGGCTCTTCGAATACACCAACATGATGGCGACGATTCTCGTCATTTTGATGTTGATCATCAGCGTCGAGATGTTCAGCCAGCGGGTTCGGTCCTACATTCGGGCCGAGGAAGAGCCGATGGGTTTTTTCGAACTCCTGAAAGGGTTCCCCAGGCGGATGGCCGAATCGCTCGCGAAGTAACCGCTTGCACGAAGGGCAACACACTTGCCCGTTCCAATCCGAAATGTATCCATGAGTACGCAGCCTCGTCCGCCTGCGGAGACGCTCGCGGACGTCGCCATCGTCGACTATGGATTGGGCAACCTTCGTAGCGTTACCCGCGGCCTCGAGCGCGCGGGGGCAGGCGTCGAAATCACGGACGACCCGGACGCCTTCCACGAGGCCGACGGCGTGGTCCTCCCGGGCGTTGGCGCCTTCCGTGAGGGCGTAGAAAACGCCGACCCGTTGCGTGAGGACTTGCTCGAGGTCGCCGACAGCGGGACGCCACTCTTTGGTATTTGCCTGGGAATGCAGATGCTGTTGACCACGAGCGAGGAGGGGGCGACCGACGGCGATTCCGCAGTGACCGGGCTGGACCTGATTCCGGGGACGAACGTTCGCTTCGACGCGGGTCAGAAGGTGCCACACATGGGCTGGAACGAACTGGCGGTCGACCGTGCACATCCGCTGGTCGAGGGGATCGACGGCGAGTACGCCTACTTCGTCCACTCCTACTATGCCGTTCCGGACAGCCCGTCGGCGACCGTCGCCACGACCGACTACGAGGAGGTGTTTCCGTCGATCGTCGCCAACGAGTCAGGCACGGTGTTTGGCACCCAGTTCCACCCCGAAAAGAGCGGCGAAACGGGGCTTCGAATTCTGCGCAACTTCGTCGAGTTGTGCGTCGATGGAGTCTGATGCGGGGCACAACCGTCTCCTGTCGGTAAGACTGCCCGTGCTCTTCTCCCGACACAGTTAGACGCGGTCGTCCGAACGAGCGGCCACCACGAATCGGACCGCGAGGGCGTGTGCACTCGAGGGAGCGAGATGACGGCCTCGAGTGACACACCGATGGACGGTCAGGCCGGCGATCGGACGTGCAGTGAAGGTGCGGGGGCGCCGATAGCGGCCGTCAACGTGGCGCAAACCGATCCGGGAGCGGTCGCGCCGTCAGGAACTCCCCCCGTCGGAGGAGGACGATCAAGAAATCCCCCTCCTCGGGCTGGGAGAGATCCTCGCGCGGGACGACGATCTGGTCGACCAGCTCGCCATCCTCCTCGAGCAGGATGACGACGTGGTCACCGTCGACGATCCGATCCACCTGCCCGACGTAGGACTTGAGGGCACGGTCCGACCGAGCGCCCTCGGTCGGTCGGGATTGCCTGCGGTCCTCATCACGGTCCCCAGCACCGGCAACGGAGGGAAGGCCTGCAGCGACGGCGAGGGTTGCGGCGATCGATCCGAGAACGGTACGTCTGCTTCGGCGTGGCGTTCGTGCCATGGCTCCCCTGGCCGCCCGTTCGTATATAAACTCGAGACCACGGGCTTGCCGCTTCCGGGAGTATCGAGTGGGTGGCAACCCACAGCCGGCACATGAGCCAATCTCCCATCCCGGTCACCGGCTTCGGCACCTCGGGACACGAGGACGAAACGTGCATACAGAGCGTGGTGGCGGCCCTCGAGCAGGGGTATCGCCACATCGACACGGCACAGATGTACGACAACGAGCGGGAGGTCGGTGAGGCCCTCGACCGGGCGAGTGTCGACCGTGAGGACGTCTTTTTGGCGACCAAGGTCCACCCCTCGAACCTCGCCCCCGACGACGTCCTCGAGACCACCCAGGCGAGCCTCGACCGGCTCGGCGTCGACGCCGTCGATCTGTTGTACGTCCACTGGCCCATCGACGCCTACGATCCCGAGTCGACGCTGCCGGCGATGGACGAGGCCGTCGATCGGGGCTACACCCATCACGTCGGTGTAAGTAACTTCACCGTCGAGTATCTCGAGGAGGCCCGAGACATCCTCGAGCACCCGATCCTGGCGAACCAGGTCGAACTACATCCCCGGCTCCAACAGCCCGAACTAGTCGAGTACGCGACCGACCACGACATCACGACGGTCGCCTACTGTCCGATCGCCCAGGGTGACGTCGCGGGCATCGACGTTCTCGAGGAGATCGCGGACGCTCACGGTGTGACGCCGTTTCAGGTGACCCTCGCCTGGCACACACAGCGTGAAGGCGTGGTTGCGATCCCGAAGGCCACCGGGGACCACATCGCGGAGAACCTCGCGGGGTTCGAGCTCGAGCTCACGGCCGAGGAGATGGATCGAATCGCCACCCTCGACGCGGATGCACGTCTCATCGATCCCGAGGAATCGGCCTGGAACCAGCCACCGTAGTTGCCACCAGAGACCTGCGGGGGTTCGTTGACGGTGTCGGACCGCTCTCGAGATCAACTCGACGGCCGCCCGAATAGTTCTGGAGCACCACACAGTGAGACGAGAGGGTAAGTGAGATGATCGGCTCACACAGTGAGGACGATCACCACAAACCCGACGATCGTGAGGAGGACGCCGACACCTTTGGTAACTTGAATTCGGTCATCGGTGTCAGCCGCGCCGTCGCCAACGGCGAGTCCGCGGGACTGTTGGACGGCAACCAGTCGCGGGGCGAGCCCGACACCGATCAGTCCGACGACAACCAGAACACCGCCCACGAGTGCAACCCAGCTCATGTCAGCGACTTTCTCGAGAGAGGGCAAAACCGTACCGAACGGAAAAGCGGGATTCCTAAATACGCACAGCCGAACCATGACGTAGAGAGCCGTGTCATCGCCGTCGTTCCCGCGTCCGATCGAGACGCGCCCGCGCTTCGTGAGCCTGCTGGCAGCGACTGCCCTGGGCGTCTACCTCCTGTTGATCGTGGGCGCGACGACCTCGCTCACCGACGCCGCAGCGGCCTGCACCACCTGGCCGAGCTGTACGGCCCCAACGGACCCGGTGAGCCAGATCGAACTGGCCATCGCCTGGGGTCACCGGCTCGCGGCCGTCGTCGTCGGTCTCCTCCTCGCCGTCACGACCCTGGTCGCCGCCGTCGGCGACGTCACCGCACGCGTTCGGTACACCCTCTACGCCGCCGTCGGTCTCTACGCCGTCCAGGTCGGAATCGGGGCCGCAACTGCCACCCTCGGCCCGCAAGCACTCGTTCCCGGCCTCCACCTCGGACTCGGCGTCGTCATCTTCTCGCTCACCGTCCTGGCTCTCGCCTGGGACCTCGAGACCAACACCGGCCGGGAAGACGACACCATCGAGCACGCCCCGGAGCCGATCGACGTCTCCGACCAGCAACCGCGAGCGCTCCCCGACGACGGCCTCGAGCGCGCAAAACTCACCGGATTCGCCTACTTCAAGATGATGAAGCCGCGCCTGATGTGGCTGCTCTGTCTCGTCGCCGCCGCGGGCATGGCTCTGGCCGCGGGGCCGGCCCTCGAGGCACACACCATCCTCGCCACACTCAGCGGGGGCGTCCTGGCCATCGGGGCCGCCGGCACGTTCAATCACGTCCTCGAGCGCGACGTCGATCAACAAATGGCCAGGACAGCCGATCGGCCTCTGGCGACGGACCTGATCCCCGTGCGCAACGCCCTGCTCTTCGGACTGTTCCTGACGGCCGCCTCACTGTCGGTGTTCCTGACCATCAACGCACTCGCCGCCGCACTCGGCCTCGCGGCGATCCTGTTTTACAGCGTGGTCTACACCCTGTTGCTCAAACCGCACACCGTCCAGAACACGGTTCTCGGTGGCGCGGCGGGCGCGCTCCCGGCACTCATCGGCTGGGCGGCAGTCACCAACGAGATCGGCCTGCCCGCACTGGCGCTTGCGGGGTTGATCTTCCTCTGGACGCCAGCGCACTTTTACAACCTCGCACTGGCATACAAAGACGACTACGCCCGGGGTGGCTTCCCGATGCTGCCCGTCGTTCGCGGGGAGACGGTGACCAGAAAGCACATTCTCTACTACATTGCGGCAACGCTCGTCAGCGCCGTTGGACTGGTGTGGCTCACGGCCCTCGGCGCGCTCTACGCCGCCACGGTCGTCGTCTTCGGCGGCCTCTTTCTCTGGTTCGCCGTCGACCTCCACTTCGAGCAGAGCGAGCGAGCCGCATTCCGCTCGTTCCACGCCTCGAACGCGTTTCTCGGAGCCGTGCTGGTGGCAATCCTCGTCGATGCACTCGTCGTCGCCGGACTCTAACCAACGTGGTGCCTCGAGACGGTGGGGCAACCAATCGCGACCACGACTGTGGACCTTGCCAGGACCACTGTCGCGTCACTTTTGACCCACCACCTCCTCCATCGGGTCGTGGAGTGTCACATCTACTACGAGGGGGACGACGATCCCAAAAAATGTACGGCTCGTCGCCTCGAGCGCTTCGACCAGGCGATCCTCCACCGATCGATGGCGCAGGTCCCCTACGGCGTGGTGTTGAATCCCCACGCCGACCAGGCGCTGTCCCCTGCCGACCGCGAGGCGTCCCTCGAGACGCTCGTGGCACTCGACTGTTCCTGGGAATCGGCGGAGCAGGCTGCCTTCTCGATGGCCGGCGTGCACCGCGCGCTGCCCTTTCTCGTCGCCGCCAATCCCGTGAACTACGGCCGACCGTTCCGATTGACGACCGTCGAAGCCCTCGCCGCCGGGCTCTGCATCTTCGGCCACGATGACCGAGCGAGCGACCTCCTCGAGCCCTTCCGCTGGGGGGAGACGTTTCTCACCCTGAACGAGGAGCCCCTTCGACGGTACGCGGCCTGTGCGGACTCGAGTGC
>LKND01000054.1 GCA_001564275.1 Natrialbaceae archaeon Tc-Br11_E2g14
ACCGAAGGTCTCTCGTCATCACGAAAGGCGCAGAGCGCCTTTCGAACGACACAGCCATCGACACACCTGTTCGACCGCGAGAGCGGGATGTTCCGCACGAGAGAACAGGTCGTGTCGTAGACCGGCAAATATCCCAACCTGCGGTGCGGGAAGCTCCGGCGTTCACGTCGGAGAGGATGTCACTCTCCTCGCAAGGTCGTTCGAGACGGCGAAGCCGTCCCGTGATGACGAGAGAGCTTGTCTCTCGAGCCAAATCGGCCAGAAGGGAGTCCACGCGGAATCCCACGACTTCAGTCGTGGGTAGCTCAACTGTGAGCACTTTTGCACTTGGGCGGCGACGGAGATGGCGTCGACAGTGAGGCACATGTCCACCGGATGAGAACGGAACTCGCGGACGGGGTCGAGCAACTGGCCACGGTTACCACCCAAATCGAGGGCCCGGATGGAGCGCACCTCGAGCGAACACAGACCGAAATCGCTCTCGTGTCGAAACGGGACTTCGAACTCCGCTTTCGGTGTTCGCCGGTCGAGACCTGATCGGTGTCGGGCGGCTTCGACGGCGACGCGCTGGGGTCGACGAGCCAGGAGATGGTGTGGCGAGCGCAGAAATCCTGCTGTGCGGTCTCGAGATCAGGCCTCGAGGGCCAACCCGCCGGCCTCGAGGGCCGCCTCGACCGACAGATCCTCGTGGACGACGCCCGCGACGGCGCGAGCGATCCCCTCGGGATTCTCGTGCTGGAAGATCGATCGACCCATCGAGACGCCCGCGCCGCCACCGTCCATGGCACCGCGGACCATCTCGAGGGTCTCTCGGTCAGTCCCGCGTGAGCCCCCGGCGATCACGACGGGGAGGCGGGTCGACTCGATGACGTGCTCGAAACTGTCGGCATCGCCGCTATAGCCCGTCTTGACGACGTCGGCTCCGACCTCTTCGGCCAGTCGGACGGCGTGGCCGAGTGCCTCGGGATCGTCGCCCTCGACGCCGGGGCCACGAGCGTACGCCATCGCGAGCACCGGGATTCCAAAGCGGCCCGCGTCGGCCGTCAATTCGGCCAGGTCCTCGAGCTGCCGTGGCTCGTACGTCGAGCCGACGTTGATGTGTAAGGAGACGGCATCGGCGCCCGCCCGGATGGCCTCTTCGACGGTTGCCGTCACGCGCTTATCGTTCTCGTCGGGACCGATCGTCGTCGAGGCGTTGACGTGGACGATGTAGCCCTTGCCGTTCGTGTTGGGGTGGACCCGCGGGGCGATCCCCTTCTGGGTCAACACGGCGTCAGCACCGCCACGGGTCACCGCGTCGATGGTCGCCTCGATGTCCTTGAGGCCCGTTACGGCACCCATGGTGATGCCATGGTCCATCGGGACGATTACGAAGTTGCCGTCTGTCCCGATGCGTTCGAGTCGTGCGTCGAGTCCTGCTGTCATGGTATCTTGAGAGTGTGTAGCAAACTGCCGGTTATGGCTGTTCTGGTTCCGGTACGTTTCCGTTCGATTCACCCTCTTCGGGGTCAGTTTCCGCCGGGGCGCCGCGGGCCGCCCCTGTCGAGAGTTCGATGGCCTTCTCCTCGAGCCGGGCCGCCGTTTCGGCCGTGGACGCGCCTCGCTCGTGGCCCTCGGCGACGATGTCGACGAGTGCGCTGCCGACGATGATGCCGTCGGCACCGGCCGAGACGATCGTCTCCGCGTGCTCGCCGGTTTTGATCCCGAAGCCGACAGCCTTGGGGACGTCGTGGTCGGCCAGGCGCTCGAGGCTCGTGTCCGTCTGATCGGAGACGTCGTCGCGCGCGCCGGTCGTGCCCAGTCGAGCCTGCACGTAGACGTAGCCCGAGACCCGCTCCAGCATGCGCTCGAGGCGCTCGCCACGGGTCGTGGGGGCGACGATAAAGATCAGATCGAGCCCGAACTCGTCACAGGCCCCACGGAGTGGGTCCGCTTCCTCTGCAGGCAAGTCGGGAACCACGAACCCCTCGAGCCCGACCTCGGCCGCGCGTTCGACGAACGGCCGTGGCCCCTCCTCGCTCGTCGTTTCGTCGGCGGCGATCGGCGCTCTCGTCTCGCTCCCCCCGTACTGGTAGATGAGGTTGTAGTAGGTCATACAGACGAGCGGGGCCTCGACGTCGAGGTCCTCGACGAACTCGAAGAAGCGTTCGGGGGTCATCCCGGCCTCGAGGGATCGGACCACGGCCTCCTGGATCGTCGGTCCCTCGGCGATCGGTTCGGAGAACGGGAGGCCGAGTTCGATCACGTCCGCACCGCCCCGGTCGAGGGCCTCGACGTACTCGAGTGAGGCCTCGTAGGACGGATCACCGGCCGCGAGGTAGGGGACGAACGCGGGCCCGTCGGCGAAGGCGGCTTCGATGTCGGTGTCTGCACGTGAGTCATCGCTGGCCGCGACCTCGTCGGTCGTCATCACAATCCCCCCTCGAAGACCGACATGTCGGGGGCCGCCTCGAGCCCCAGCTCTTCGGTCTTCTCGATCACCGTCTCGAGATCCTTGTCGCCACGCCCGGAGACGTTGACGACGATACTCTCGCCGAGCGGGTCCTCGCGGGAGGCTTCACCATCGTCACTGCCCGTACAGACTTCGTGCAGGTAGCCGAAGGCGTGGGCCGTCTCGAGGGCGGGGATGATCCCCTCCTCGGTGGAGAGCCGGTGGAAGCCCTCGAGGGCGATGCGGTCGTCGACGTTGACGGGATTCACGCGTCCCTCGTCGACGAGGTGGGCCAGTTCCGGGCCGACACCAGCGTAGTCCAGGCCCGCGGAGACGCTGTGTGACTCCATGATCTGGCCGTTCGAATCCTGCAACAGGGCCGTCCGTGCGCCGTGGAGAACCCCCTCCTCACCGGTCGAGAGCGTCGCGGAGTTGGGGGCGACCCCGGCCTCCTCATCGACCTCGAGGGAGGAGCCGCCGGCCTCGACCGCCACCAGTGAGACGTCCGCGTCGGGGACGAAGTGGTGAAACGTGCCCATGGTGTTCGAGCCGCCGCCCGCACAGGCGACGACGGAATCGGGCAGCGAGCCGATCTGCCCGATGGCTTGCTCGCGCGCCTCCTCGGCGATCACGGCCTGGAAGTCACGAACCATCGCGGGGAAGGGGTGGGGGCCGACGATGGAGCCGATCACGTAGTGGGTGTGCTCGACCGTTCGCGACCAGTCACGCATGGTCTCGGAGATGGCCTCCTTGAGTGTGCCACGTCCCGCGTCGACGGGATTGACGTCGGCGCCGTTGATCCGCATGCGGAAGACGTTCGGCCGCTGTCGGTTCACGTCGGTGCGGCCCATGTAAATCTCACAGGGCATGTCGAGGTGGGCGGCGGCCATCGCCGTCGCGGTCCCGTGCTGGCCGGCGCCGGTTTCGGCGATGATTCGCTCCTTGCCCATGTATTTGGCCAGGAGGACCTGGCCGAGGGCGTTGTTCAATTTGTGCGCCCCTCCGTGAAGGAGATCCTCGCGCTTGAGGTAGACCTCGCGGTCGTATCGCTCGCTGAGTCGATCCGCCCGCTGGAGGGGTGTCGGCCGGCCTCCGAAATCACGGAGCCGTCGACGGAACTCGTCCATGAAGCCGTCATCGTTCTCGAGTACGTATCGGTGGTAGGCGTCCTCGAGTTCCTCGAGAGCCGGCATCAGCGCCTCGGGGACGTACTGTCCGCCGAAGCGACCGAAGGTACCGTCCTCGTAAGCTGTGCGTTCTGCGTCAGATTCCAATCGCCGTTGCTGGGGTGAGTCACTCATTGCTCTGTGTGGTCCGTTGTCGGTGGTCGTCGCGTCGCCGTCGTCAAGCGTTCGGTGTTCGCCTGCACGTCGCCGTCGGTCTCGCCCGCGTGATCCATGATCGCACTGCCAACGAGTAGTGCGTCCGCACCCGCTACCCGCATCCGTCGGACGTCGGCGGGTGTCGAAATACCACTCTCGGCGAGCAGCGTCACGTCGTCGGGCGTGTGTGGGGCGACGGATTCGAAGATCCCGAGGTCGACCTCGAGTTTGGCGAGATCACGGTTGTTGACGCCGATGATTCTCGCGCCGGCCTCGAGGGCCGTCTCCAGTTCCGCTCGGTCGTGGACCTCGACGAGGACCTGGAAGCCGCGCTCGCGGGCGGCCTCGATGAGTCCCGAAAGGTCGTCGACGAAGCGGACGATCAGGAGGACGACGTCGGCTTCGACGGCGTCGAGTTGTCCCTCGTGCAAAATGAAGTCCTTGCGGAGGACGGGGACGTCCACCGCCTCGCGAACGGCCTCAAGGGCGGCGGCGGAGCCGCCGAAGTGTGCCGGCTCGGTGAGGACGGAGATAGCGCTGGCCCCGCCCGCGACCATCGCGCTCGCCAGCGCGGCAGGGTCGTCCTCGCGGTGTCCCTCGCTCGTCGGGCTCGTGGGTTTCACCTCGGCGATCACCGGTACTCGGCCGTCGGCTAAAGCGTCCTCGAACGCCTCCGCGAGCGATCGCGGGTCGACGCTGACCGGCGTCGGAGCGTCCACCGTTCGGTCCGCGGCGGCCGCGAGGATCGACTGGACGGCCGGGGCGACCTCGTCTTGTCCCTCCATTATCGTACATCAATGTACTGATTTATACATAAGGCTTCCGGGATGGGGCGGGACCGATCCCGGAAGTCCCGGCCCGTTATCCCGAAGGTTAAGCCGTTCCCGCCCAGTGCAGAACGTATGTCGACGGAGCCCTTCGATCTCGAGTTGTTGACGGATCTGACCGAAACGAGTGGCGTGCCTGGATACGAGGACCGCATTCGCGTCCTCGTTCGTGAGGTGTTCGACGACGCCGTCGACACCGTTCGAACGGACGCGATGGGGAACGTCGTCGGCACCATCGAGGGCGAGTCGGACTACTCTGTCGCCGTCGCCGCCCACATGGACGAGATCGGGTTCATGGTGAAACACATCGCGGGCGAGGACGATGGGTTCGGCTACCTCCAGCTCGACGCCCTCGGCGGCTGGGACGCCCGTGTGCTGAAGGCCCAGCGGGTGACGGTCCACACGTACGACGGTGACCTGCCCGGCATCATCGGTTCCCCACCGCCACACACGCTGAGCGAGGAGGAGCGATCGAAGACGCCAGAGGTCGAGGACGTCTACGTCGACATGGGTCTCGAGAAGTCGGTGCTCGAGGAACACGTTTCCGTGGGCGACCTGGTCACGATGGAACAATCCACCGAGCGTGTAGGCGAGACGGTGACGGGGAAAGCCCTCGACGATCGGCTCTGTCTGTTCGCGATGCTCGAGGCCGCTCGCCGCATCCAGAATCCCGACGTGACGATCCACTTCTGTGCCACCGTCCAGGAGGAAGTCGGCCTCCGCGGGGCGAGGGCCCTGGGTGTCGACGTCGACCCCGACCTCGCCATCGCCCTCGACGTGACCGTCGCCAACGACGTCCCCGGCTTCGACGCGGCCAAACACGTCACGCGACTGGGCGAAGGCACGGCGATCAAGCTCAAGGACTCGAGTGTCATCACGAGCCCGAAGGTCCACCGACGGCTCCGGGACGTCGCCGAGGACGAGGAGATCGATCACCAGCTCGAGGTGCTCCCTGCCGGCGGCACCGACACGGCGGGATTCCAGCACACCCACGGGGCGAAACCCGTTGGTGCCATCTCGATTCCGACGCGGTATCTCCACACCGTTACGGAAACGGCCCACGTCGACGACGTTGCTGCGACGATCGACCTGCTCGCGGCGTTCCTCGCCTCCGAGACCGGCGAGCACGACTACTCCCTTTGATCGGAGTCGGACAAATGATGGCCCACTTCTGACAACTGACCGCCGACACCCCCGCCACCTCGCCGACGAGGATGGAACCGAAGATTTCAGTATCGGCCACTCCCAACGGCTGGGTATGAACTCACTCGAGGCAGACGAACCGTGCTCCCGGCGGCTCTTTTTGGCTGGGGCGGCGGGGACCGTTGCGGCGGCGGGTGCGACTGGGACTGCCGGTGCGGAAGATGACGAGGGTGATGAGAATGGGGACGCCGGCGGTGGCGGCACGGAAACCGTCGAGGTCGGTGACAACTACTACGAACCAGAGGACCTCACCGTCGAACCCGGGACGACAGTCGTCTGGGAGTGGGTCGGCCAGGCCGACCACAACATCAATCCCGGCGACCAACCCGACGAGGCTGACTGGGAGGGCCACCCGGAACTCATCGCCGATGGCACGTACGAGTACACGTTCGATATCGAGGGCACGTACGAGTACGTCTGTGACCCACACATCGGCGTCGGCATGGTGGGCTCCGTCGAGGTCGTCGAGGGTGGCGCTGTTGCTGAGGGGCCAGCAGAAGTGGTCCCCGACGCCGCCTGGACGCTCATTGTGGCAACCGTCGCCGGGATGGTCTCGACGCTCTCGCTCGTCTACTTCTTCATGCGCTACGGTGGCGAGCCGGCCGACTGAGAGCACCGCTGTGTTTCAGGCTGTCAACGACCCCGTTCAGGGCATCTCGTGAACCGTCAACTCCACCTCGCGGCGCTGGCCCTCGATGTCCTCGACTAACCGCTCGAGGACGCGTCTCGCTTCGTCCATCAATCGGGGACGTAGCTTGTCGATGACCCACCCCATGGAGACGAATCGGGGGAGGGACACGACGTCCTCGTCCGCGGAGTGGGGGTCGTAGACGGCCTCGAAGTAGACGCGACTGGCTGCGTTCGGGTCAGCCGCGGTCGATTCCTCGGAGCCCCGACGCTCGAGCGGTTCCACCCGCCACTCGCCCCGGGCGTCGATATCAGTTCTGAGTTCCCAGCGCAGCGATGCGGGTTCGTCGACGACCGTAACTCGCGATTTTGCCGTGTACCTGAGCTTCCACCATTTGAGGTGGAGATCGTACGCGGTTCCCGGTCCGCCATCCCCGTCGATGTCGACCGATTCGAGGTGTTTCGCGTAGGTCGGGTAGTTCGTGAAGTCCTGCAGGTAGGGAAAGACCGTTTCGGGTTCGCGGTGGACGACCGTGCTCAGGAGGATTCGATCCACGGGAAGCGATTGTGGCGACGGTACCGTAACTGTGACGGACGATCGGTGTTCGGTCTGCTCGGGAGCTGGGACCGCTTCCCCACCACGATGGGTACCAGGAGTCCTTACCGCTCGTTCGCAACCGACGGCGAGTACCGATCACCTGCGGACTGGGTCACTCGAAGATGGCCCCACAGATGTCACACGCCTGGGGCTCGAGTGCCTGACGATGGACGTACTCACAGTTTGGGCACCGATAGAGCGACGGCGCATCAGCACAGGCCATACAGCCAGTCGTGTATCGACAACACTGAGAGTTTCGAATCGTAGCAATCGTTGCCAGGTGTGTTGACAGACGTCACTCGCTGGAAGCGCCGGTGTCACTCCCCTAATTCCACTCGCAATAGCCTACCGTCACTCCTCGAGTTCCGTTCGCAACAGTTCGTTGACTGCCCCCGGATCGGCACTGCCACCGGTCTTTTGCATGACCTGACCGACGAGGAAGTTGATCGCACCCCCGTCGCCCGCCTCGACGTCGGCGACAGCCTCGGGATTCTCCTCGATGGCCTCGAGAACGGCCGCCTGGACCTCGTCATCGCCCGTTTTGCCCAGGTCTTCGCGGTCGACGATCGCTTTGGGATCCTCGCCCTCGTCTAGCATCCGCCGCAGGACGACCTCCTTCGCGTTTTTCGTCGTGATCTCGTCTCCGGCCACGAGCGCCACGAGCGTGGCGACCTCCTCGAGGCGGTCCTCGATATCGGTGATCGCCATGCCCCGGTAGTTGAGTTCGCCCAGGAGTTCGTCGGCGACCCAGGTGGCGGCGAGGTCGGGATCGAACTCACTGGCCACGTCCTCGTAGAAATCGGCCACCTGCTTCGTTGAGGTGAGCTTCGAGGCGGCTTCGTCGTTCAACCCGTAGTCCTCCCGAAACCGGTCGCGGCGTGCCGTGGGGAGTTCCGGAATCGCGATCTCGTCCTTCCAGTGGGATACTCGGAGCGGTGGCAGGTCCGCCTCCCGAAAGTAGCGGTAATCCTTCTCGGCCTCCTTCGAGCGCATCGACACCGTGATGCCGCGACGCTCGTCCCAGTGGCGCGTCTCCTGTTCGACCTCTCGACCCCGTCGGACGGCGTTTTTCTGGCGCGTCTCCTCGTACGCGAGGGCCTTCTCCGCCCCCTTGTGACTCGAGATGTTCTTGACCTCGGTTCGATTGGCCGCCTCCAGGGCGGCCAGTCCGATCTCCCCCGTCTCGTCGACGTCAGTGCCTTCGACGATCGAGAGATTGGCGTCGACACGGAGGCTGCCGTCCCGGCTGGCGTCGAACACGCCGAGATACTCGAGGACCTCCGTCAGTTCGGCCAGAAACGCTCGAGCCTCCTGGGGACTCCGAAAGTCAGGTGCGGTGACGATCTCCATGAGCGGGGTCCCCGCGCGGTTGTAGTCGACCAGGGTGTAGTCGGCGCTGTCGATCGAGCCCCCGACGTGCTGGAGACTGCCGGGATCCTCCTCGAGGTGGGCCCGCTCGATCGTGACGGTGCGGCGCTCGCCGTCAACGCTGATTTCCAGTTCGCCGTCCTGGCAGATCGGTTCGTCGTACTGGGTGATCTGGAAGTTCTTCGGCAGGTCGGGGTAGTAGTAATTTTTTCGGTGAAAGCGGGTTTCTTCGGGGATGTTGGCATCGATGGCTTTGCCGATCTTGACGGCCGATTCCACGGCGGCCTCGTTGAGGACGGGCAACGCACCGGGAAGGCCGAGACACACCGGACAGACGTGTTCGTTCGGCCCGTCGGCTGGCACCGTCGAGCAGCCACAGAAGATCTTGGTGTCAGTCTCCAGCTGGACGTGGACCTCGAGACCGATGACGGTCACGAGGTCGCCCTGCTGGACGGTTTGTGCGGTCATTAGGGGCGATTTGATCCGTGGGCGCTAAAGGATAACGGAGCGCCGATTGGGGCTCGAGTGGGTGCATACACGCAACGTTCACACATCCGCAGCGGCCGTCGGTATAAGAGTCGTTGGCAATATGACCAAGGTTTATAATCAAATCCGCACCAATTGTGCCCGGAACGCCAATGTACGCGTTCCGACTCCAGTAAAGAAAATCGAATTGCCAACAACTGATAAGGATCACCGACGTATCGGCGCTACCCCGCTCGGACGGTGGAGTCGCCATTGGGTCCGGCAGTGACGTGGCCGTGGCGTCTGCAGATCTCACACTCGAGAAAAACGACCCGCGCGGTGTCGGTTCTCTCCTTCGGGTGAGTCACAACAGCTACCGGAAAACGTGGTGTGGGATGCCCGACACAACGGTTTGTCGTTGTCGCTTCCAATGGGGTCCCCGTCCGAAATATGGTTTCGTTTCCCGGGTTTCGGTGTTCCCCTGGTAGTCATGGGTACCGTGATTGTGGCGAGTACAGCACGGTTCTTCTGACCGAGCGGGAATGCAATCTGATTTGAGAAGGTGTTCTCGGTTCTCGCTACAGATCAGCAGCGACCATGGCCACGCTCGTGGTGGCTGTCCCCGGATTCGTGGTGGTTACCGTGGTGGCGGTCCCCGGATTCGTGGTGGTTACCGTGGTGACGTTCCCCGGATTCGTGGTGGCTACCGTGGTGACGTTCCCCGGATTCGTGGTGGTTACCGTGGTGACGTTCCCCGGACTCGTGGTGGTTACTGTGGTGGCGATCCCCGGATTCGTGGTGGTTACCGTGGTGGCGGTCCCCGGATTCGTGGTGGTCCATCTGCTCCATCATCGATCCGTTGGTGTGCTCGCTCACGTGAGCCATCTCACCCATCCCAGCGAGGCTGTCGATCATGTGTCCAACATGATCTCCGCCGCTGTGGCTGGCTGCGTCGGGAGGATTGGTATTTACTTCCGCATTGACGACACCTATTGCGCCGACCAGTGCGATAACGACGGCCAGCGCGATGACCACTCGAGAGAGTTTTGTGTGCATGGTTCGTCACCTCGAGTAGTCCTACAGCAGGTGTTTGGTTATCGGCATGGGTGTGAACCCATCGCGGAGACCGTCCGTGAGCGTTTCTAACGCCTTCTAACCGTTTCATTTGCCAGTGACCGTTCATCCGTCCCGAAACCGGCGTCCTTACCCCTCCTTTGGTGGTTCGCCCTGTTCCAGCGCATCCGATGGATAAACACGAAATGTTCGGCCCTGTGCTTCTCGATAGAGCAGTCCACGCTTTTCGAGATCGGAGACGGTTTGACTGACCTTGCTTTTCGAGAAGTCAGCGCGATCCCGTAATTCGATCTGTGTCAGTCCCGGTGACGCTAACACGGGCTCGAGAATTCGTCGTTCATCGTCAGGAAGCAGATCGAGTACTCGTTGTGCAGCGTCTCGTGTTGGACCAGTCGGTTCTTCGGGGTGTGTTTTTTCGTTGTCGCTGGCCCGATCCTCGTTCTCGACTGATGCAGAAGAGACGGTGGCCGGTGTGGTGAATTGCTCACGAACGAGGAGATACACGCCCCCGATTACGACCGCTGTCACGAGGGTGCCAAACAGATACCACAGCGGGTGTGTCCCATGGGTTGCGATCATCGAACCGTCCATATGGCCACCCCTCCCAGTGGCGGCACTCCATTGGAGATACGTCTGCCACGTTACGAACGCCCCGCTCAGAAGAATCCCTACGACAAGAAGTCCGACCAGTTGATCCGCAAGATTCCGCTTCATCGTTTGGGAGTAGCAGTAGTAATGCCAAAGGCGTGCTGTTATCTATCTTCGTTTCGGTTCGAGACCAGTTATCTCGCTTAATTCACGATGGAATCGCAAGGAGCGATCATATCGATACTGTGGCACGCGAAATCGTACGTGTCAGTGTACTCCACTTGGGTATTTGTCGTTCTTCCGGTAGTGGGCAACCACCGTGACGAATGCTGCGATGTGGAGTACAACCACGATGAGTATCGAAATCCCATACAGGAAATGAAGCGGATCTTCTGTATTGATACCGCTAGGGAGGAATATCTGGTCGTAAATATGGACGGTTAAGAGGTAGAACATCACATAAGTTCCGTGGCTCTGATGCCACTTCCAGGCCTTCGGCCCCATGAATTGGTAGAACCAGGTGTTCGAGGTGATCGCCAGAACCACGGCAATGATGACGGCAATAATAGCGGCGAACGCCCACGGACGCATTCCCACTATGAATCCGGTGATGCCCCAGCCTATGGCTCGGAACACTCCGAATAGGTGTGCCAGCGACCAAATGACGAACCAGATCCCGAGTTCCGACCGCCAATTCAGCGGAAAATTTCCACCGTACCACTGAGTGATCGACGGGCGTAGCTTTGTCAGCGGCCCGATAATCATGACGAGAAACAGTAAGAACCATGGGACGGCCCCACCGATCCGCGACACTGCATGACCGGTCGCGAAGAGTACACCTGCTATCACGAGGCTAAAGACCACGACCGCAGTGTGGTGTTTCAAGCGGTTGAACGGGTCGACCGTCATACCCCATCACTCTTTGATAGCACATAAAAAGCTAGCGGGCAGGAAGAAACTTTCCAGATCTCATGATTTGTAGACAGATAACTGCACGTATCGTGGTTACTATCATACATTCTATCTTCTTTGGCTACTCCTCCTCCACATCCCTACCAATGAGCAAACCCCTGGCTAAGCCGAACCAGTCTCGCTGAAACGCAGCAATTGCGTTGCTATAGTAACAAGTGAAACGATTTACACACCCGCACAGCGAGTCGGCTCAGAACCGGTGAAAACCGGTTCTGAGCCATGGTATCGTGAGGGTGTGTGCAATGACTTTCAGTGGCTACTATAGGTCCACCCGCAATCGTGTCGGCGAACACGGTCGGGGCTCACCGTGGGGGCTATACCCCTCGAGCGAGTAGTGCGAGGTACGTACCTTTAGTCCCCGGCCGAGTAAACCCACTTCGGGTGCGATGACTGACCGGCGAACCCGGGTACGTGACACCGTGTGCCGGCACTGCCGGCACGCCGATTGGGGGCGTAACCTCTCGCCCGGCACGAGGGTTAGCCAGCAGACGCGGCACGCCGCCTCGGGATGATGCTGGACGTTAGTGTTCCGGGCGTACATTTTACGTATACTATGTGAATGAGTCCCAAATGGCATTTTAACCAATCACTCGTTCTAACAACCAGAAATATAGTAGCCACTGAACGTCATTGCACACACCCTCACGATACCATGGCTCAGAACCGGTTTTCACCGGTTCTGAGCCGACTCGCTGTGCGGGTGTGTAAATCGTTTCACTTGTTACTATAGCCGGCCCAGCCTCAGTGGGGCGGCCAATCAGATATCGACGGCAAACGGCTCGAACTCCCCTGCTCGAGCCGCGAAGGCCCCGAGCAACGTGATGATGTCCTCGAGGTCGTCCGTGTCGACTACCTCCACCGGGGTATGCATGTACCGATTTGGGACGCTGACGACCTGGGATGGCACCGCGCCCGCGGCCGTGAAGAAGCCGTCCGCGTCCGTCCCCGTCCCACGACCCAGGGCCTCGACCTGGACCGCGATGTCCTCGTCGGCTGCCACGGTTTGCAGTGCGTCGAAGACGACGGGGTGGTTGGTGCTCCCGCGACCGAGGCCAGGCCCGTCTCCCAGTGCCATCTGGCTCGTCTTCTCACTTGGGGCGCTGGGGTAATCGACCGCGTGGCCAACGTCGACAGCCACGACGGCGTCGGGCTCGAGGTCGAAGCCGACCATCTTCGCGCCCTGCAGACCCAGTTCCTCCTGGACGGTGGAGACGGCGTAGACGGTCGCGTCAGGGTCGGCGGCAACTGCCCGCCGGAACGCTTCGGCAGCCACCCAGGTACCGACACGGTTGTCCAGGCCGCGGGCGCCGAGGCGAGTGTCAGAGAGCCACGAGACGGTCTGGGCGATGGTGATCGGATCGCCGACGGCCACGCGGTCCGTCGCTTGCTCCTCGTCCGTCGCGCCGATGTCGATCCAGAGATCGTCGACTTCTGGGTCGTCCTCGTCCTCTCGGAGATGGATCGCGTGCTGGCCCACGACGCCCTCGACCGGTCCCTCGTTGGCGTGAATCGTGACGTGCTGGCCGCGGGCAACCGAGGGATCGCTGCCGCCGATGGGGCCAACCCTGACGAATCCGTCGTCGTCGATCGATTTGACGATGAAGCCGATCTCGTCCGCGTGGCCGGTCAACACGATCTCTGGACCGCTCCCGTCGCCGTGATGCACCGCGATGGCGTTTCCGTAGGCGTCCGTTCGCACCTCGTCGGCGACCGGTTCGACGGCGTCGACCCACACCCGCTGGCCACGCGTTTCGTACCCCGATGGGGAGGGCGTCTCGAGCAATTCGACGAGCGTATCGCGTGCGCGCTGGTCCATGTCCTCGAGCAGGGAGAGTGTAGGTTTGAATCTATTGACTTTCGTTTCGAAATGGCCCGTGTCACGGCAGCACCGGGCCTGCACAAGGGATAAATGGCCAGTCGGGGTATGTACGCGCATGGCCGAAAAGAAATTCACGTTTATCGAGTTGCACCTGGACGGCGAGACGCAGTTCGGTCCGAAAGCCATCGGCGACGCGCTCCCAATCGGTGGCCCGGTCGAAGACGAAGCGGCGACGGAGACCGAAACCGAAGACGAGGACGACGCTGCTGGGACTGCAGCCGGAGGGAAGGGGACCGCGTTGGGCGTGATCGTCGGACTGCTCGGGCTGGTCGCCGTTGCCGCCGCAGTGAAGAAATTCCGTGGCGAGGACGGAGACCTCGAACACGAGGAGGAACCGGAGATCATCGTCAACTGATCGTCGACGCTACAGCAGCTTTCACCAGAGACGAATTCCTGTGGCATCGTCGCACTCCCGGCAGATCCCGTCTGTGAGTGCGGTCGAACGCTTTGCGTCTCGAGCGATGCCGTCGATTGCTGACGCCTCTGTACAGGCTCCACGTCGAGAGCCACACGTCCGAACCCAGCAGCTATTTTTATCTGGCCGCGTCCGATTCGACTATGGATCAGGCCCTCGGTCCCCCTGCCGTGATGTCCGAGCGTCGTGAGGACCTCACGCCGATGATGGCCCAGTATCACGATCTCTGTGCTCGCTACGACGACGCCATCGTCCTCTTTCAGGTGGGCGACTTCTACGAGACCTTCTGTGGTGCGGCCGAACGGACGGCTCGACTGCTCGAGTTGACACTCACCAGCCGGGAGGATTCGACCGGTGAGTATCCGATGACGGGCATCCCGGTCGAGAACGCGGCCTCCTACATCGAATCCCTCCTCGAACACGGCTATCGCGTGGCGATCGCCGATCAGGTGGAGGAGCCGGGCGAATCCGCGGGCGTCGTCGAGCGGGCCGTCACCCGAATCATCACCCCCGGAACGCTGACCGAAGACGAGTTGCTCTCGAGTGACGACAATAACTTCGTGGCTGCAATCGCGGCCGGATCGGGAGCCGAAACCGACGACGGGGATGGTGGCAGCTTCGAGGAGGGGGACGACGACACCGTTGCGCTCGGCCTCCTCGACGTCTCGACGGGCGACTTCCTCGCCACCAGCTCGAGTCGACCCGAACGCATCGCTGACGAGCTCAGTCGGTTCGCGCCCTCAGAGGCCGTTCTTGGCCCCGAAGCTCCAACCGATGTCGTTCCCGAGCACTGCATGGTCACGCCGTTCGATCCGGCCGCCTTCGACACGACGCAGGCTCGAGACACCGTCACCGCCTACTTTCCGGAACCGGACGGACTCGTCGCTGATCCGGCTGAGATCAGGGCCTGTGGGGCCGTCCTGGCCTACGCCGAGTACGCCCGTGGCGGCCTGGATGAGACCCGCGGTGAGACCGACGACGGGCCTGTGGGTGACGGGAAACCGGATGATGGCGACGTAGCGACGGACGACGAGGACCCGAACGGTGGCGATATCGCCACGAGCGAGGGGGAACCGAATGCCCGTCACCGGGACGATGTCGAACGAACCCGCCTCGAGTACCTCACCCGACTCCGGCGGTACGATCCCCGCGAGTATCTGCTGCTTGACGCGGTTGCCGTTCGAAGCCTCGAACTCTTCGAGCCGCGAGCCGTTCACGGCCGCGAGGACGCCACACTCGTGGGGATCCTCGACGAAACCGCGAGCGCCCTCGGCGGGCGAAAACTCAGAGACTGGCTTCGGCGGCCCCTTCTCGAGCCCGACCGGATCGAGCGTCGACTCGACGCTGTCGAGACGCTGACGACGTCACCGCGGTGTCGCGAGTCGGTCGAATCGACGATGGGTGGGGTCTACGATCTCGAGCGACTCATCGGCCGCATCTCGCGGGAGCGAGCGAACGCACGGGACCTCCGATCGCTGCGGGACACCCTCGCACTCGTTCCCGAAATCAGGGCGACGCTCGAGGGCGTCGACTGCCAGCGGTTGCAGACACTTCGAGATCAGCTGGACCCGCTCGAGGACGTGCGGTCGCTGATCGAGCGAGCCATCGTCGACGATCCGCCGATCGAGATCACCGAGGGTGGAATCATCGCGGACGGGTACGACGCGGCTCTCGACGACGTTCGGGAAACGGCCCGAGACGGCAAGCGGTGGATCGACGACCTCGAGGAGCGCGAGCGCAAGCGGACGGGTGTCGATTCACTGAAGGTCGGATACAACTCCGTCCACGGCTACTACATCGAGGTCACGAATCCGAATCTCGACGCCGTACCAGATGCCTATCAGCGACGGCAGACGCTCAAGCGTGCCGAACGGTTCGTGACGCCCGAACTCAAGGAGCGTGAAGAGCAGATCATCGGTGCCGAGCGTCGGGCGGACGAGCGCGAGTACGAACTCTTCCGTTCGGTTCGTCGATCGGTCGCCGAGGCCGTCGAGCGCGTGCAGGCGCTCGCGGAGGCCCTCGCCAGGCTCGACGCGCTCTGTTCGCTGGCGACCGTCGCTGCCGAACACGACTACTGTCGACCGGAACTACTCGAGCGTGATGGGGGGCCGACGATCGACATAGCGGGTGGTCGTCACCCCGTCGTCGAGCGAACCCAGGAGTCGTTCGTTCCCAACGATGCCCGATTCGACCCGAATCGGCGTGAGGCGATCATCACCGGGCCCAACATGTCAGGCAAGTCGACGTACATGCGCCAGGTGGCCCAGATCGTGTTGCTCGCTCAGGTCGGGAGCTTCGTGCCCGCTCGAACTGCCAGGGTGACGCCGCTCGAGCGAATGTTCACGCGAGTCGGCGCCAGCGACGACATCGCTGGCGGTCGGTCGACGTTCATGGTCGAGATGGACGAACTCTCGACGATTCTCCGGGAGGCCGACGAGCGTTCACTCGTCCTGCTCGACGAGGTTGGACGGGGCACCGCGACGAGCGACGGCCTGGCCATCGCACAGGCGATCACGGAGTTCATCCACGACGAGGTCGGTGCGCTGACGCTGTTTGCGACCCACCATCATCCCCTGACCGAACTCGTCGAGGAACTCGAGGCGGCGTTCGCCTGCCACTTCGAGGCGACGGATGTCGATGGGGAGGTCCGGTTCGACCACGCGATTCGTCCCGGAGCAGCCACGGGTTCCTACGGCGTCGAGGTGGCACGCGTTGCTGGCGTGCCGTCACCGATCGTCGAGCGCTCCCGAACCCTGCTCGAGGAGGGAGACGGGAGCGGTCGGCACGCTCGGGGGGCGGGTGCGGTCGGTGACACCGAACCCAATGCGGTAGCCGCCGAGAGCGACGCGGCCGCAGGTGCCGGTGGCCGACCCGTGACGGCCGACGGCGGTGACGACCCGACCGACGTGGCCGCCGAACTCCGTGCGCTCCAGGTTGCCCACCTCACGCCAGTCGAGGCGCTGACGGAACTCGACCGGCTGCAGCGGCTGCTCGAGGAGTGATCTCGGGCGTTGACTGCTCGAGGGAGAGGTGACCAGCTGTGTCCCTTCACGAGGACCGTCTGTCAGGCACACGGGAGGCTCACGCTGGCGAAGTCCCCACTCGTGACCAATCACACGCAACCGGGACGACGGAGAGAGAAGGGCTGTCGTCTGCGGTCAGTTGTCGCCCGCCTTCGACTGCCAGGCGTACGAGCGGCGTTTGGCGGACTTGCCAAAGCCACAGGACGAGCAGACGCCCTTTTTCGAATGATAGGATTTCTCACCGCAGCGTCGACACTTGACGTGGGTCGTCTTGTTCTTCTTTCCTTGGCTCGGGGTTCCTGCGCCAGTCATGGAGTGATCGAAACGACGTTATCGCCGCGTATAATCGTTGTGTCTTCGACTGGCGTCTCGCGATCGGGTTCTGCCACGGCGGTTTCGGGACCCGGTGCGGACGGTTCCACGGCCACGTCTTCGAGGACGAGATTCATGTGCTGGTCGTAGCCGGACAGTTCGCCCACGTACGTCTCGCCGCCCTTGAGTCGCACGCGAACGCGGTCACCGAGCGACGCCTCGAGGACGTCTAGCGGTCGTCCACTCATACACCAGATGCCAGTTGTGGGCCACTTAATCGTACCGGTCCGTGTGCTTTCGCCGTCCCGATGCTCGGACGTGTCTCCCGAGGAAACTCTGATCTCTGTCACGGCGTCGGGCGATTTCCTACAGTAACAAATGAACCGGTTTACACCCCGCACAGCGAGTCGGCTCAGAACCGGTCACACACTGGTTCTGAGCCCTGATATCGTGGGGCTGTATGCAATGACGTTCAGTGGCTACTCCCCCTCGAGTGCGTCTCGGGTGCGGCGGTGGCGTTCACGGAACATTCCGTCGAAACCGACGCTCGAGAACGGCGTGAGTGCGGCCCCGAGACCACCAAACGGCAGTTCGTACTCGACGTGATCGCGCACGATGGTCTCTTCGCCGTCGGCGAAAAACGAGTGCGTGTGGACCCACGTGTCGAAGGGGCCGTGGACCATTTCGTCGACGAAGAACGCCCGCCCCGGTTCGCGTTCACGATCGACGATCAGGGACGTCCAGTGCTGTCGCGGTCCCGCCTCGAACGGACGCATCGAGAGTTCGATCTCCGACCCTGCCTCGAGGACCTCGGGGTCCCGATCACCGTCCGGTCCCAGCACTGTCTCGACGCGAAGCCCCATCCAGGCCGGCGTGAGGGCCTCGAGGCCCGAGACGCTGGAGTGAAAGTCCCAGACCTCCTCGAGTGGTGCACGGACCCGTGTTTCGCGCTCGTAGGTTGCCATCGTTCTCCTTACTCCTCGAGTCCTCAAAACGGTTCGACCTACGGACACAATCGCCGTCACTCACATCGGTATTGGTGTCCCTGTCTTCCGGTGATCGCCGATCCGGTGGGGAAATCACCCAGAAGAGATGGGGTCTGTTGAAACACTCACTACCTGACAAGAGAGGCGTGCTGCATACAGAGCGCATATACAGCATTAGAACAACTATTTATTTTCTAATGTAATAGTGAGTATCATATGCCTGAGAAGGTCTCAAAGACTAAGGTCCTTAACGACCTTCGATGGGTGGCCGACGAGTTGGGGCACGAGCCGACAATTGCGGAGTACGATGAGGTAGGTAGTTACAGCTCACGAACGGTCGCAAAGAGGTTCGATGGCAGTTTCAAAAAAGCGCGTTCTGTGGCGCTCGATACTGATACCGGGCGGCAGCCAGAACATCGCAAGGGAGAGTTGATTGCTGATATCCTGCGTGTGGCCGGCCTTGTGGACGGTGAGCCGTCAAAGACCGAATACAAGGAGCACGGTGACTATGCATTGAGTACGATCACTTATCGCTTTGAGTCGTGGAAAGCGGCGAAAAAGAAAGCAGAGGTGTACGACGGGCTTGACGAAGCGCCGACAAAAGAGGAGCTACTGACCGATATGCAGCGTGTTGATCAAGAGATCGATGAGCCACTCTCGCAAGTAAGGTATAACGAGCACGGCGAGTGGACAGTCAGGCCGGTCAAAAGCCGGTTCGAGTCTTGGGAAAGAGCTTGTCAAAAAGCAGGTGTTTCACGACCAGACATGGGACCGCGGCCAGCAGACGACAAAGAATTGTTAGATGATATTCAGAATGTAGCCGATGAATTAGAGCATGTACCGAGTCGAACTGAATATAACAAAAAGGGGAAATTTAGCCGCCAGATGGCCATCAACCGGTTTGGTTCATGGCCAAAGGCTGTCGAAAAGGCAGGATACGATCCCTTGCCGCCCGGTGGACAGTTGGGTGAAAGAAATGCATTATGGGCTGACGAGGAACCATACTATGGTCCAAGTTGGGACGAACGTGCTGAGGAAATCAGAAAACGTGACGGCTTCGAGTGTCAGCGCTGCCGAATGTCGAATGAGGATCACATCGGAGAATACGGAAGTAAATTAAATGTACATCATATTGAGAAAGCACGAAGCTTCGATAGTTATGAAACCGCGAACACCAGAGAGAATTTAATAACACTTTGCAATTCCTGCCATTCCACATACGAGCATCTACCTCCCCAACGCGCGAAAGACTTGCTTGGTTGACTGAATTAGGACGTACAGATTCACGAGTTACAGAACCCCGATGACATTGGTCAATAGCGTCACCCCCAATGTGTTAGGATTGCGAATGCTGCATTCACGCTCTACATCTTGCACGCCATTTGTGATAGATTCCGGATAGAATATTGGAGCCGTGCAAGATAGAGGGCGTGAATGTGGCACTTGTCTACTCACTTGTGACATCTTGAAAGCGACCAGGACCGCCGATCTGCGCAAGCAAGGGTATCGATAGCGCGATCATCGCCAGAAGGAGCGTCATAGCGGTAAAACGCAGTCGCCTGTCGTACGGGTCCAGATCGTCGGGATTAACGATAATCAGCATAACCGCGTATGCTAGCATTCCTATCGGAGATCGGACGGTCGGCTGGTCAACGTCTCTCGACAGTTGTCGGAGTTGCCACGCTGACCAGACAGAATACCCGAACAGCGAGACTGTGATACCGACCCACGACGCAGTGATCACAGCTATCCCGACCGTCCCGCCTGCCCCCGGAACCAGCATCAAGTAGGTTACGAATCCAATCACCGACAGGAACAGAAAGCCAATGGAGGCTGCAAAGAGCGCTCCAAACGCTTCTCCAGGCGTGTCTGGAGAACGCAACCTACCAACACTAACATGAATGACCACAGAGCGACCATTCGATTGTCCTTGCTGATCGAGGAGTTCTCTGAATCTTCAACGCCTCAGGCAAACCCGTTGCAGCGTAACGCCTCGAGCGACGTAATTCTACGCAGCACATCGCCGCTGTCTAGTGGTCCATCAGAGCCAAAATCAGGACAGGGTTGGTGCCACAAACGGATGTTGAATTCACTGGGCCCGATTTTCGTTGGACTCAAGCCGATTGATCCGGCTCGAAACCGGCTCCCCTTCCGTGAGTAACCGATAGCCAGGAACCTCTTTGAAGGAATTGGCTAGCGTGTCGCCGTGGCGTTCATACGTCTCTCGAACGGCATCCACTCCATAGGTCTTAGCGGCAAGGTCATCGGCATAGGCAAAGACTCGTATTCCAGTCCAGAGATGGAGTGCGAACGCGACAAACGCAAAGAGGATCCAGAGAACTACGATCCAGTAGTTTGCCAGCCAGCCAAAGAGCAGAGACAGAGAAGCCAACAATCCGCCCAGGAATATCCACAGCGTGAGCCAATAACGTAGTTCGAGCTGTCGACGGTACAACCCCTCTGCCTGTGCAATAGTAATTCCTAGCTCTCGAGGGGATAACTCGTTGAGGAACGCTTTGTCGAGGAATACCCACCGTTTCCCGGGGCGGCCTCGAATCTTGACCGGCGCCTCGAGCTCGCCACGAGACGCGAGGACGATCCGGTCGGGCTCGACCTGGAGTGGATCAAATGCCTGTTCGACTCGGCGTCGTTCGTCGTCCGTTGGAGATCGTGATTCAGGGTCCATTGCCAGCAGACGGTGGCCACCCAGATACGCAAGAATGCAGGCTCCTAACGAACCGATCAGGAGGAGGCCGAGAGGGCCAAGCAGTGACTGCCCGGTCACAACGAAGTCAAACCCAATCCAGAGTGCGACTGCGAGAATCGCAATGCAAATCCAGGTCGCCGAGGCCTGAGCCATCGACACTTCGTGACCTGTCGTCTCCACCCACAAGGGATGCAAAGAGAGAACCGTTGCAGAGAACGCCAGCAATACTGAAAGGACTGTGATGGACTCTGCAAGGATCCCTACTGCTGCTTCTGGTACACCAACGGTAGCGAGTAATCCCACGAGCTCGTCACGAATCCCAAACCACCAGTGGCTCGTAACAATAGCCGAGCCAGTCACGACGACGATTCCGACCCCAGAATAATATATCGCGCTAACTTGTGTCCGCGGTTGCCAATCGCGGCCTGCAATCAACACCCGACAAAGCCAGCCCACAGCATATGCACCGATGATCAAGCCGACCGTCAAACCGAGCACTGGCTGTGTCATAACAGATTTCTAAGTTGACTCAGTATTAACTACTGACTCTTCACGTCGATTACGGGAGGTACTGCTCTCTGTGGACGACTTTGGATTCGTTTTCCCCCTCATTGATCGCGGTGACGACGATCTGATCACCATCAGTGTCGTAAGGAATGTAGAGGGTCACATCTTCCCACGTGGCGGTAAAATCCTCATCATCTCTGTCGAATGCTCCCGTGCTAGCACCCTCGATAGTAGATTCGATCTCGATCCGATTGGCATCGACCCCACGCTCATCGGTGAGCACGACCGCCGCCTGCTGAATATCGCTTGTTGGACTATCGTGTTCCCAATCGATCTCGACGACTACGTCGTCGTTTTCGTCCTCGATCGGCTCCTCAAACACTTCTTCAGGATCGTCTGGCCTGTCATCGGTTGGTGCAGCAAACAGATACCGCCACTCACCATCCTCAGTGGCGAGCATCCAGATCGTATCATCTTCAGTTGGATCATCGACAGTGATTTCCGTTGCTGCCATATCCTCCCCATCAAGGGTCTCTGTGAGTTCTTCCTCTTCGAACCAGAACTCCGCGCCTTCTAGCTCAAACACATCTTCGACCGCGGCGTCGTCGTCAACCACCTCAGCATCGAGTCCCTCGAGGTCCTCCTCATCGCCGCCGCCACGAAACTCCCAGCCGTCCTCGACCCATGCAGCAGGATCCAGTGGATTAAGTGAGTGTGACAACTCGCTCATTCGATCGAGGTCTTCTTCGACAGCCGCTTCGAGAAACTCATAGACTACGGACAGTGGATCTTCGTCCGTGTCATCACTCTCTTCTGTCTCCGCATCGTCGTCAGTCGCTTCCTCCTCCGGTTCGTCGCTACCGCCGTTGCTATCTGACTCGTCGCCTCCCCCATTGGTTGGGTCGCTCGAGGACTCGTTATCAAGACATCCCGCAAGCGAGACGATGGTGACGAGCCCAACCTGTAGTGCACGTCGACGAGAAACCGTGGTGGTTTCGGTAGTACGGTGGACATTGCTGGTCTGGAGGAGGTCGTCTCTATCGAGGACCATAGCTTGGCTACGGAAGTTGTAATTTTGAATGTTTTGTATTTATGAAAAGAGATGGGTCGGACCTCGAAGATTCCTACTCTGTCTTTCATAGAAGTTGACAACCAAAGTAGTAGTTTTATCTCATTTTTCCAGTCGTTGGAGATGAGATTTGCGGAATACTAACGCGAAGGTGCCAACCGGATAGATGCATTCAGTCTTCGGGTAAGTCGTTTAGTAGGCCGTATTTAGCTCGGTAGCAGACAGCCCCAACCGAAGAGCCAATGCCGAGGCTGTGTGATTTTGCCCGATCGTCCAAACTGAGAAGCAACTGTCCAAGCCAAATTCCCAATATCAATGTCCACCGTCGAACACGTGAACGGCGAGTCCGCCCGACATCCCGGTCATACAGGATCCGATAAATGACGGCACTCACAATGCCGACGAGAAACCAATCCAGGCGTACGTCACCGAGCGTGAAACCCAGATCCACAAACGGATCGACGCCGCAGCCCGCATGATCTGTGCGTACGCGAACGCCTACGAGAATCCTATCCTCGTGTTGGAGACCCTGACACACGAACCAGACCTCTCGAGGTGGCTTTCCGACCCCGACGTCCACCTCGGGACCGCCTACCTGCTCAGCATTGCTTAGAAGTGTCTGATACAGGTCGCCAAAGAGAACGGGATTAACACCACGACCGTCTCGAGGGGCTTTTCGTCGACCGAGTGTCACCACTGTGGCGTCATCGGGGGAACGTCCGGTCAATAAGACGTTCCGGTGTCAGAACCCAGCCTGCCCGGTCGAAAGCGTTTATAGCGATTACAACGCCGCGAAGGTGCTCACCCAACGCTACCACCCCGGACAAACCTGTGCGTACCAGCCACAACCAGTGGCGACTGACGGAGGGGTCTCGAAATGAGCACCAGCCCCGACACGAGCCAGGAGGCGGTCACCCTGCAGATGAGGAAAGCCGATCTCGAGGCCGAACCCGCTCAATTGACTACCTCCTTTATTTCGGTCGGCGATGTACCATCCGGGAGTTCAATGTACGACACGATCCTCCTTCCCGTTAATGCGAGCGACGGGACAGAAGCCGCTACTATTCGTGCGTTTTCGCTGGCAGACGTGTTCAACGCTACTGTTCACGTCCTGCACGTCTTGGAGTTCCCTTTCGAACCCGCAGATATTACCCCCGGCCAGCGGGATGAGTTTCGTGAGTTCGCCGAACAACGCGGGCGCACTGCAACTGCGGCAGTCACAGAGCAAGCAACGGACCGAGGCATCGAAACCGTCGAAGCGATCGTCGACGGCGAGACCCACCGTTCGATTCGCGAGTACGCACACGAGCATGATGTGGACCTGATCACGATGGGGACGCATGGTCGGCAGGGGGCAGAACAGGTTCGACTCGGCAGTACGACCGAACGCGTTCTTATGCTCTCAGACGTGCCTGTCCTCTCCGTCCGCACGACTGACGTTCAACAACCCCCCTCAGACCTCCGGGCCGCGATCAAGGACGTAGTCGTCCCAACCGACGGCAGCGAGTTCGCGGATCGAGCTGCTGAACACGCGCTTTCGATCGCAGAGTTGAGCGGCGCAACCGTTCACGCGGTTTACGTCGTCGACGAAGCGATCTATGACCTTCAGGATGCTC
>LKND01000055.1 GCA_001564275.1 Natrialbaceae archaeon Tc-Br11_E2g14
AGCCTCACATATATACAGCGCCACGAACGAACGTCTCGCAGAATCAGGGCAAGTTTCGAATCCACTTCAACTTCCCTGGACGCGCGGTTCCCGACCACGATGATCACGGCTATGGGCCCCTCGCGACGGTCGTTGAGTCGTTCATGGATCCGGGAACACTCATCCGGATGCATCAGCACCGCAACGAAGAAATTATTTCCTGGGTGCCTGGGGGAGTGATGCGCCACGATGACCGTCAGGGTAACAATCTCATCACCAATCCCGAGCACATGATGGTGATGAACGCTGGCAACGGCTTCTGGCACGCTGAGGAGACACTCGACGACGACCCACCGCTGCGGATGCTCCAGATTTTTGTTCGTCCCCATAGTCTCGATCTGGAGCCGGGAATTCAGCACGAGCCGATCCCAGATCCAGTTACTGGCGAATGGCGACATCTCTTCGGCCCCGAGGGGACCGACGCTCCGCTGTTCGTCCGCAACGATGTCGACTTCTACGACTGTCGGCTTGCGAGCGGCGAGACAGTCACCGTCCCGTCCCGGGGTGGATGGCACACCTATCTCTATGTCTTCGACGGTACCGTCGACGTCGACCATGTAACTGTGGGATACACCGAAAGTGCACTCGTGGCTGACGACAGCGGCGTGACCGTCACTGCAACCGAGGATTCGACGATCGTCGCGTTCATTATCAACCCTGACGCTCCGGTCACACGTCAAGGGACCATCGGCCGTTGAGAACAGACCGCCGGACACCGGTGGTAGTTTCTTCTCCCTGAGAGGAGGTGGGGCTTCATCGAGAGCTCTCACAGTCAGGTGATCTTTGTGAGACAGCAACGGTCAACGAGCGATGTATCGATCGCCGTGGTCGCCGATAGTACGAGGAGGTAACTCTTACTATGGCCGAGGTTCATCGAAATTTCAGAGACTATGTCGCCGGGGTTGACCGTGGCGAGGACCTCAAGTTCGAGGCGCAGGAGCGCGCTGTAACGTAGTTCGAAACTACTGGCTCTGTTGAAATCCTTTTGCAGTGATAGGTTTCGGGCGTCGTGCTGCATAGAGAGCGCGAATGCAGCACGAGCTGAAGCTCGATCTCGAAGAGTAACGAGCGGTCAATACAGGAGAAGCAGTTATCGAAGTACTCGTCGTTATTTGCCTTCAGTATTATGAGTGGCGTGTCAAATAAGCGCTCTACTTCGTTCGATCTGGTGTACGGTGAGGAGAGTAATATCGGGAGAGTGGTAGCTACTCGTTCATCGCCCGGTCGAGTACGTTCTTAATGAACTCCGATTTCGCAGCAGTATACTTCTCTCTGTTTTTTGGGTGCTTCTCTGCCAACCTTTTCTTCAGTGAGGCGTACCGTTCGGCGGCTTCAGGATGCTCACGAAGATACTCTCTGAAGGCGACTTTCTCGTCGTAGAAGTCACTCCCGTGTTCCGAGATCGAGAGGTATACCGTCCGATTCGTGCGCGGCCCCTTGGCGAAGAAGAGTCGCCCGTCAACGTCTCCGGGGCGGTATTCGTATCCTTGTTCTTCGAGAACTGGAATGAGAGTGTCTGCGTCGTCCAGATCATCGACGACAGCAAGGACATCGATAATCGGTTTCGCAGGCATCCCATCGATAGCAGTACTCCCAATATGTTCGAAATCAACGAACTGATCGCCTGCGATGTCGTCTAACTGGTCTATCTCTTCTCCGTAACGTTCCTTCCATTCGTCTCGGTACGGTTCCAGTTTGACTGTTCCTCGTTCTAATCCAACCATTATTTCGAGAAATCAGCGTGAGTGTATTAGGTTTTTGGAGCAGATCGACTCATTCGAGCGCTCTGGTTGGGGCAGCCATCTAAAGTTAGTCCGTTACAATCCTGCGCGAGAGACACGCACTCTTCAGCGAACAGTTGATTCACCACTGATTGGCGAACAGTTGATTCACCACTGATTGGTCGGAAGCAACGAACCACCTGTGCTGCATACACGCTCTATATTCAGCACGGTCACTGCAACCTATCACCAATTGGGGTTTCAACAAGGCCGAAGAGACAAAATTCATGCCAGCCTGCCACTTGCCAGGGCCGGTCCCACTCACTTGAGGCGTTCCTGGAGAAACGACGGATGGGCAGCCGTCACGCCATCGATCTCGAGGATCTTCGTCGCGATGATGTCGCCGAGTTCGTCACCGTCGCTCGCGCGCACCTCCGCCATCAGCATGTGATCCCCACTCGAGGTGTACAGTGCCTCGATCTCTTCGAGTTCTCGAAGCGCTCGGGTCGCCTCGATGTAGCGCTCGCTGGCGACGTCGATGCCGACGAGGGCGATGGTCTGACTCGAGAGCTTCTTCGGGTCGACGTCGGCTGAATAGCCCACGATAACGCCCTCATCTTCCATCTGAGAGATGTACTTTCTGACGGTTGGTTTCGAGACATCGGCTCTCGAGGCGATCTCGGCGTAGGACGCCTTGGCATCTTCCTCGAGCACCTCGAGGATCCGATCTTCGGTGGGGCGCGTGCTCATAGTAGACTGTTTGCTTCGACGGGAAAATATCTTTTGTATCTGAAAAGCCGGAATCGCGGTCCCGATGTGAGGGGGGCACCTGCCTCGCGTGGGACCGGGGAGCTTATTCCTCGGGTACCCGAATCGCCGGTGATGGTGTCGTTCGACGTGGCGATGGGTCTCTTCTGGCTCGTCTGTGGGATCATCATCCTGATCCCGGCGTACTTCATCGCCTTCGGCGGCCGTCCGGACCTGCACGTTCACTACGACGACGCAGTCGACCCGGCGTACGTTTCCCGGCGGGCGGGGACGACGGCGCTGCTCATGGGATTCGTCGTCATCGGGTATGCAGGCGTTCAGCTGGTGTACGGCTATCACCCCCTCGCGCTCGGAGCCATGTTGGCGACGCTGTTCGGGTTGAGCGTCCTGACGAAGCGGTTTGCCCAGGGGTGGGGGTGGGAGCCGGAGTGAGAACGTCGGCCACAGGTGTTGAGAGCCGTGTGCCGATTCGAGGAGTGCCTCGCAGTCGGCTCCCTCTCGGCTTTCTCACTCCGCTGGAGGTGTCCGGTGCGCGACCGGCTTGGCGTCAGGCGAACTTCGGTCGTTCGGTCGTGATCTGGACGTCGCCGTCGATGACCGGTTCATCCTTCGATTCCGTGTCGGTGAGCGTGCCAGTCGAATCACAGAGCGTACACTGGTAGGTTTCGGTAATTTCGTTGATCAGTTCGCCATCCTCGAAGTAGACGCGACTCTGGGTGATCTGGAGGAACTGTGCCGTTTCACAGTTTGTACACTCTATCATGGCTGGCGACACACCGAGACCCGACGTAGTTATCCAGCCGGTACCAGCCGACAGGGCGGCGATATACTGTGATTACAGACACCGGTCCATCACGCCGGGCCCCGATGCAATTCACCGGCCGGTCGTCGGTTGCCAACGCCTACCGGACCGAAAGCCAACCTTACCGGCCTGCCTCGAGTCCCTCGACGGTGACCCGTTCGCCACGGCGCGCGGACTCGTAGGCTGCCTCCGTCAGCGCCGTCACGGCGAGTGCGTCTTCCGGTGTTGCTTGCGGTGTGTTGCCCTCCCGGACGGCCTCGAGGAAGGCGCCAGCGCGGGTTTGCTCGCGTTGGTGGTCGATGTACGGGTGGTACTCTCCACTCTCGGTGTCGACTTCGAAGACCTTTCGCGAGCGCCATTGCTTGCCCTCGAGGTAAACAGCTCCCTCGTCGTCCCAGCAGTGGATGTGTTCGCGGACGGCCACAGCGTCGCCGTTGAGCGAGATGGTCCCGGTCGCACCCCCCTCGAACGTCACGTCGAGATGGGCGCGGCTGTCGACCCGGCCCTGGTCGTCGTGGAAGTCCATACTCGCGCGGACAGACTCGGGAACCAGGCCGGTCGTCCACAGTACGGCATCGAGAACGTGGCTGCCCGTGTCATAGAGGAACCCGCCCCCTGAGTGGACGGGATCGAGTCGCCAGGTTCCCGCGGAGTCGGCGATCCAGGGCTGGGTGATCGAGGCGGTGAGCCACGTCGGTTCCCGGCCCTGGTCGTTGGTGGGTCGATACCGCTCGCGCGCCGTTTTGAACGCCGTTTGCAGGTGGCGCTGGTAGCCGACCATCACCGTCGTCGACGCCTCTCTCGCCCGGTGTGTGAGGTCCCTGGCATCCTCGAGATCCGTCGTCAGCGGCTTATCACAGTAGACGTGGAGATCCCGGTCGAGGGCCGCGCGAACCTGGTCGTGGTGGAGGGTGTGTGGCGTCCCGATCAGGACGGCGTCGATCGGCGCCTCGGCAAACAGACGGTCGTCCTCGAGGTACCGGCGAGCCGGATCTACGCCGAATCGCTCACCGATAGTCGCCAGACGTTCGTCGTTCAGGTCACAGACGGCGACGATTTCGGCGTCGGGGTGGCGGGCGAACTGTTCGCCGACGACCGAACCGATGTACCCCAATCCAACGATGCCAAGCTTGAGCGAACCGTTCGGTGTGTCCTCTGGCATGCCCCCTCTCTACACCCTCCACCAGCATGGTTGTTGGTCATGGGTTCGACACCTCGTCGAGTTCCTGTAGCGGGTCAACTGTCACGGTCGACACTTCCGAAATCCGGGTTTCACTGGGGGTTAGTGCCAACTATCGCGAGAAGTAGCGGCGGAGGCCGCCGTCACCCTGGGACCTTTTGGCATCGGTACTGTACAGCAGACCATGTCGATCACGCTGTACCAGCTCGAGGGGTGTCCGTTCTGTGAGAAAGTCGCCGACGCGCTCGATGAGGAAGACGTCGCGTACGAAACCGTCTGGACGGACGCGATGCACTCGGATCGCAACGAGGTCAAGCGGGTCTCCGGCCAGCGCGGTGTTCCGGTCCTCGTCGACGAGGAACGTGGCGTCACGATGGCCGAATCGGACAATATCCTCGAGTACGTGGACCGAACGCTTGCCTGAGTGGGACCGTCCTCGCCGGGCATCGCCGTCCCCTGCGTGCAGTGTGGAGCGATGGCAGTACGTGAAGCCACCAGCCTCGGTAACTGGGCGCGGCTTTACCGGTCCCGGTCAGCTCGTCAGCATGGCCGGGTTTCGATCACATAATCGGTGCCTGTCGCTGGTGGGGTGGGCGTACAGCGCTGTGTGAGTCCGAGTAACAATGACGGAAACGGTCGTCGTCTTCAAAGCGGGGAAGATCCCCGTCGGGTGCGTGACGTGTACGGCGGCCGGCCGTCCCCCGAGGACGCCGGTCCACCCTCGAGTGGGTGACTGCCATGCCCGAACGCAAGTGACTCGTGTGCCGTGTTCCGTGCCCGAACGTCTCGAACGTGGACTCGCCCCCGCGTCGAGTACGCTCATGTCTCTCGGCCGGGCGGGCACCCGCCCCCGCTCGGTTGATCCTGTACAAAAAGTGACAGTGTTCCGAGTAAAATACGCTTTTTAGCTTCCGTGATTTATACGTGTTAGTAGCTACCACTCTCTTTCATGAGATTGACTCGACGTCGGTTGCTGGGCGCGACCGGTACGGGAACGGCGGCCGTGCTGGCAGGCTGTCTCGCCGATGACGATCCCGGTGTTGAGGGCGACGACGGCGATGACGACCACGACGGCAACGAAACCGACGATGACTACGATGGCAACGAAACCGACGACTACGATGGCAACGAAACCGACGACGACTACGAGGAGGAGGCCGACGGCAACGAAACCGACGACGAACACGACAACGAAACCGCCGACCAGTACGGCGGTGGTATCGTCGAATACGAACTCGTCGACTACGACTCGAGCCACATGGAGACGGCCGCGGAACACTTCACGAATCAGGCCGACGCCGAATCCCACCTCGAGGGGCACGAAGATGCCCTCTCGCTCGTCGACGAGACGGACTTCGAGACCGACTCGCTGCTCGCGCTCGAGACGCGTGGAGAAAACGGCTGTTACGAACTCGAAATTACGTCCATGGAGGCCGACGACGACCTCCAGGTGACGGCTGCGGCGGTCGATACCTCCGACGACGACGAGGTCTGCACGCAGGAAATCGTCAGCCTCGGGCTGTTGGTGTGGGTAACCTACGACGGTGACGGGCCCGCGGGTGCGACGGTAACGATCACGGACGGGCAGGGTGAACAGCACGAATTCGGCTGGGAGAACGTATAGAGTCCCCTGTCACCGTGTCGTGCCGAGGGCCGACCCCGTGAGTGGCCCTCGACGGCCGGTGCGGACAACGGCCCCGGGGGGAGGCGGTTCCCCTCGAATATCGGCTACGCTTCGAGCACTGACTCTCGGGTCGTCTCGTCGGCCGCGAGCCACCACGCGAGGCGATCGATCTCGAGCATTGTGTAGCTGGTCTGTAGCGAAGCCCACTCACAGGACGCCATCGTTCGCAGCGGCGTGGTGGTGTCGATTGCCGCCGGCCCGTCGACGACGTCCGCAACCGTCGACAGTAACGACTCCAGCGCTGGGTCCGGCTTCGCGGTCTCGATTCCCGCAAGCTGGCGCAGGAACTGAAACGAAGCGGGGCCAACCCCCGAGATGGCCCCGATCGGATCGTCGTCGTATCGGTAGACGTCCGCTTCGGCCGCCCACCCCTTCAGGGCCTCGAGGTCGTCATCCTCCCGTCGGTTGGCCAGAACCGATGCGCCCTCGAGCAGGACTCGTCGCTTGCGTTCGGCCGGAAACACCGAGGGCAGAGGATCCTCCGCTGGTGACATAGCCGCGAGGTCGTCGTAGGTCGTGGCCACGCCAGTTTCGATGACGCTGTCACGAAAGCGTTCGAGGGCCGGCAACACTCCGGTTTCGTAGTTCTGGCCCGTCGTGGCGGCCGCCGCGCTCGCGAGCAGCGCGATCGGATCCGATCCTGGCGGTCGGTCGAACTCGCGGTAGGATCTCGCCAGCGACTCGTATGGCACGTCCGTGGCACGTTCGTCGAGGGCGTCCTGGAGCGACGACATGGCTCTCGATGGCAGGCAACACACGCCGGCCTGATAGGTGTATCGCCCAACTTATACGTTGGTGTGCGGGTGATCGGATCTTCGGCGGCCGGTTCCGGATCGTTTCAGTTGCCGCGAGCGATGGAAGCCAAGTTGGGAGGTGACCGTTCGAGGGTGTCCCTGGCAGATGGGCTCTCCGTCACTGGGGTGTCCGATCTCTCACTCGGATTGGCCGTTCGTGATCGTCGTGTGGGCGCCGATGAGTGCCCCCGCGAGGTCCATGTTCTCGAGACGAGTGTTCTCGTCGATGATCGACCGCCGAATGTCGCCGTTGCGAACCTCGGCCTGCGGGAAGATGACGGCGTGGTCCACGGTCGTCCGCTCGAGGGTCGCCTCGTCCATGACGTGAACGTTCTCGCCGACGGTGGCGTCCTCGAGGGTCGCGGTTTCGGCCACGAGGCTGTCCCCGTCGAGGTGCCAGGCGACCGCGTCGAGGTAACTGTCGGGCGTCCCGATGTCGAACCAGGCTCCCTCGAACGTGTAGGCGTAGGTGGGTTCTCGGGCCTGCAGCCACTCGATGAACCAGCCCGGTTCGTCGGGATTGTTCCCCTCCTCGAGGTAGTCCCCGAGCAGCCGAAGGTCCGCCGCTGGGAAGGCATAGCAGGCGATGGAGACCAGCGTACTCTTTGGGTCGTCGGGTTTCTCCTGGAAGTCGACGACACGGTCGCCATCGAGTTCGACGAGGCCGTAGGATTTGGCCTTCTCACGGGACCCGACATCGTAGGCGGCGAGCGCTGGGGTTCCCTGGGACTCGAAGTAGTCGAGAAAATCCGAGAGGGCGAAACTGATGAGATTGTCCCCCGCCACGACGAGCAAATCGTCGTCGATACCCTCACGCTCGATCAACTGCGCGAGCGCGCCGACGACGCCGAACTTCTCGTCCTCTTCGGTGGTGTCCTCGACCGAGAGGCGAGGTTTCTCGTAGTTCGAATCGTCCAGGTGGGTCCGGAAATCCGGCTCGAAACGCTCGTTCGTGCTCACGTAGACCGCATCGACCCGGTCGTCGGCCTCGAGTTCTTGGAAGATTCGATCGATGACGGTCGAGTCGCCGATGGGGAGGAACATCTTTGGCCGATGCTTCGTGATCGGCCACAGCCGCGTGGCGTAACCACCGGCGAGGACGACGGCTTTCATGACCGATCACTTCGCCAGCGGGATGTAAGTCACTTGCCCTTTCGAGGGGGACAGTCCGTTGCTGATGGGGATCGTCGTCGTCAGTTATTGCCGAGTGGCGACCTTCGAGGCGGGCGCTCGGTGACACGGTGTTTCACCACTCCCGTTGGCCCTGGCCCCCAGGACCAGGACCTCGCCTCTGGGCACTCACGATAAACTGGTATCGGAACCCTCCTGAACCGCCTCGAGAACGATTCGGTCCTCGAAGCCACCGCGTTCAGCCCGCTTGCGCCTTCGTTCGGCCTCGAGGGCCTCGCGCGTCCAGCCGTGGTGATCGAGACACGCCTCGATCACCGCGAGGACGTCGGCCAGTTCCTCGAGAGACGGGTCCTCGTGGTACTCCTGGCACTCCTCGAGGAGCTTCTCACGAAGCCGGCGCTGGTATTCCTCGTCGCCGGCGACGTGGGTGAGTGGACGGTCGCCACTCGCCTCGATAATCGCCGGAATCCGATCGCGGACCAGTTTGTCGTAGCGACGGGCCATACAGGGGCGTGACGCGGTTGGCACTCGAGCGTGTCGGTCTCGCGGTTGGTGTGAGGATGGTGCCCTCCCGATCACCGTGTGGGTGCCGAACGGTCTATGAGGAGCGGGGACCAAGGGCTCGCCATGCGGGAAGCAGACGAAACGACGCGACAGCGACTCGCCGATCGGTTACGCCGGGACCCCGCGACACCGAGCACGCTCGCGGCGGAGTTCGATCTCACGACCGGTTCGATCCTCCGCCACGTCGAACACGTTTCCCAGTCAGTCGATCGTGGGGACGCACAGTTTCTGGTCGCCCCGCCGACCTGCCGTGAGTGTGGGTTCGACACCTTCGACGACCTGCTCAACGTCCCCTCTCGCTGTCCGGAGTGCAAGAGCGAAGCCGTCGAGGAACCGGCGTTTACCATCGAGTGACCGCCGCCGAACGAGTTGGCGGTCGAGACAGTCATCGTCGAGGGTGTTCGGTATCGAAGTCGACACGAATATCAATCGGCCCCGTCACTCACAGGTATGAACGCTCGAGTGAGGCCCAACACGGCATCTGCATGTCGAACCCGTCATGGCGATGCTGTGGTCGCTCGAGGCGATTCCGGAGATTGGTCCCAGACCGCGCTCCGTGTCCACCCGACCTGCCATCCAGACGATACCGACGACCACCGTGGGGGTACCCGATGACGACGGACGGGACCGACACCGCCTCCCAGTTGGCCGCCGACGTCCTCACGTGGCTCGAGGAACGCGACGAGTCGGCGACGACGATCGACGAGGTGTTGGAGGCGCTGGCCGCAAAGCGGCGTCGACTCCTGGTTGACGTCTTGGCCAGTCACGGACAGGAACTGACGCTGCCGGACGCGGCCGAAGAGGTGGCCGAGCGGGAGGCGAACCGTCCACTCTCGGAACTCTCCGCCGAGCGGGTCGCTCGCGTCTACATCTCGCTGTATCACGATCACTTGCCCCGACTGGTCGAGGCGGGACTGCTCGAGTACGACCAGGAACACGATCTGGTTCGACCGACCATGGGCTGGCCACCGGAGACGGCGAACCTGTAGGCCACGTGTCCCGGCTGGGTGGGAGGGGCCCGACCCAGGCATGCGGGTCGGTAGCACTGACTACTGGGTAGCACCCGCCACGATCCGTCGCTGACCCGGCGGAGACGACACCCCCGCTCAAAACTCGACGTTCGACGTCGAGCCCAGGTCTGTGGGATCCCGCTCGATTGGCCCGGGACCAATGTAAACGTAGCGCTCGTCGGTGAGATAGACCGTCCCGTCTTCAACCGTGACGTCGACTGACTCGAGGTATGCGCCTTCGCAGGGGCCGAAGGTACACCGGCCAGACGCCGCCTCGAAGTAGGCACCGTGGTTCTGACAGATGAACTCGCCGTCACGCATGACGGCACCGTCGCCCTTGTCGATCGGGATGTGTGTGAAGTGTTGGCAGGCATTGAGCCAGGCGTGCACCGTGCCGTCCGTTCGATGAAGCATGAGTTCCTCGGTGCCATCGTCGGACTCGACGCGAACGACCGTCGTCGTCTCCGTCGGCACGTCCCCGACGGGGATCATCGACTCTCCCGCAGCCATCAACGGTGCGTTGTGCTGTCGTGAGCCTAACCCTTGCGGTCCACTGACTGTCGATCGGTCCGTCGCCATCGGCCCACATCCAATCTAGTACGATCGTCGCCACCGCGTGACGGCGCTTTTAGGTTCCCGCTCGTGGACGCTTCAGGTATGGATCGGCTACTCGTCTACGGAGCCTACGGCTACACCGGCTCGCTCGTCTCGAGAGAGGCCATCGCACGCGGTGGTTCGCCAGTACTGGCCGGGCGGGACCGAGACCGGTTGGGCGAACTCGCCGCCGACCTCGGGGTCGAATATCGGCAATTCGACCTCGAGGGAACCACGGCCGACCTGGCCGCCGAACTGGAGTCGATCGACGCCGTCCTGAACTGCGCGGGGCCGTTCGTCGACACCGCCGAACCGCTCGTCGAGGCGTGTCTCTCGACGGGGACGGATTACCTCGACGTCACCGGCGAGTTTCGGGTCTTCGATCGGCTGGCAGACCGCGACGAGCGTGCCGTCTCGGCGGGCTGTACCGTCCTCCCCGGCGTCGGCTTCGACGTCGTCCCCTCGGATTGTCTTGCGGCGTTTCTGGCTGAGCACTGTCCCAACCCGACCGATCTCACGGTCGGCGTCGCCACGACGAGTTCGCTCTCCCGTGGGACGGCTCGGACCGTCCTCCGAAACCTCGGGGCGGGTGGCGTCGTTCGCCGACGGAACCGCCTGGTTGCCGTCCCCACGGCCTACGACGTCCGGGATATCGACTACGGGCCGGACGTCGGGACAATGCCCTCTATTTCGGTCCCAATGGGCGACGTGGTCACGGCCGCTCACAGTACGGGCGTCGATCGCGTGACCGTCTACGCGGGAGCCTCGAGGCGGGCGATTCGACTGCTGACTCTCGTGAAACGGCTCGAGCCCGTCGCTGCCTTCGGGCCAGTCAAGTCGGGTCTCGAGTGGCTGGTCGATCGCCAGATCGAGGGTCCAGACGGTGGTGAACTGGCTCGAGACCGAGCGATCGTGTGGGCCGAACTCGCCAACGAGGCGCTGACCGTTCGGGGTCGACTTGGCACGCCGAATCCGTACGCATTCACGGCGGATGCGGCGGTTACGGCGGTTCAGGGGGTGCTCGGTGGCGGCGTCGATGCCGGCTTTCAGACGCCGGCAACCGCGTTCGGCCCCGATTTCGTCCTCGAGTGTGGGGACGTTCGCCGAGTGCTGTTGCAAGGCGAGAAACCGGTCGAAACGTGAACCGGTGACTTCGAGTCCGCCACCACGTGGACCGGGGGAGGCTCAATCCGAATAACAGCGCCGTTCGACCCGCTCGTCGTAGAGTTTGGCCAGAAGCGTGGTCACCGGCGGGCCGTCCGTGGTGTCGTCGTCTCCGTACTCACCCTCGAGGTCGATGGCGTCGACGGTTGCCACCGGACGGACCTCCCAGGTGGTGTTGGTGAGGAAGACCTCGTCGGCCTGGCGGACGTCGATCGGTCGGTACCAGCCCTCGTGGGTCGGGATACCGGCTTTCCGGGCCAGATCGAGTACGACCCGTCTGGTGATCCCCGGAAGTACGTCGGTCTCGGTTGTCGGTGTATGCAACCCTTCCTCGTCGACGAAGAAGACGTTGCTCGTCGCGCCCTCCGCGACGTACCCCTCGAGATCTCTGACCAGCGCCTCGTCGGCGTCGTGGAGTTCCGTTCGGGCGAGGATGCCGTTGAGGTAGTTGTGCGTCTTCGCGTCCGCCGGGAGCGCATCGTCGGGGATCCGGCGTCGCTTGACCGTCTGGAGTGTCGCGGGACCGTCCCAGACCGGTTTGCCTTCGAGGCCACCCCGGGGGAGGGGTTTCACCATCACGACCACCGTCGGGTCCGTGACGGGCTGGGGCGTCAACTTCCCCGGCTGGACGCCGCGCGTGATCGAGAGTCGGACGTAGGCGTCGACGAGGTCGTTCGCCGCCAGGGTCGCTTCGATCCGCTGTCGCAACTCCGTCCGCGAGAGGCCGTGTGCGAGGTCGATGGCGTCACAGGTTGCCTCGAGTCGGTCGGCGTGGGCTCCCCACTCGTAGAGTTGGCCACCGTACGCCCGAAGCGTCTCGAACGCGCCGTCGCCGTAGCGAAAGCCCCGATCGTCGACGGAGACGGTCGCCTCGCTCGCGGGGACGAGTTCCCCGTCGAGGTGGTAGATGCGCTCGTCAGCGGCGGCCGTTTCTGGTTCGTCGCTATCGATGGATTTCGACGGGGCGTCGTCGGCCGTCATCGAGACGCCACCGGGCCATCTTCCCCCTGTGCCTCCCGAGCCAGCCGACAGAAGTTTCGGACCATCCCCTTTCCAACCTCGAGTGAGATGTGTTCACCGGCACTCGAGTGGCGGGTCTGGTCTCTCTGTTCCACACGCCCCGCTTTGGCTTCCGGGTCCCGTGTCAGGATACTCTCAGGGTGAAACTGCACGCCGTAGTGTGGGCGTTCGCGGTGACGAACGGCCATCAACACGTCGCGCTCGTCGGCGGTACTCGCCGTCTCCTCGAGGGTGTCGGGGAGGTCGGCTCGTTCGACCGATAGCGAGTGATAGCGACCGACCTGCAGGCGGTCGGGCAGTCCAGCGAAGAGGTCGGTCCCGTCGTGATCGATGACCGATGGTTTGCCGTGGACCACTTCGGGCGCGTAGCCCACGGGCGCACCGTTGGCCGCACACAGCGCCTGGTGGCCGAGACAGACCCCGAGAGTCGGGATTTCGGTCTCGGCGAACAGCGGAATCGAAATGCCGGCCGCCTGTGGCGTCCCCGGCCCTGGCGAGACGATGACGCCCGTCGGCTCGAGCGCTCGAACGTCGTCGACGGTGCAGGCGTCGTTGCGTCGGACGAGTACCGTGTCGGCCACTTCACCGACGTACTGCACGAGATTGTACGCGAAGGAATCGTAGTTGTCGATGACGAGGATAGTGGTCTCTTTGCCCCCGGCACCGCCACAGGTGCCATTAGCCATCGTCCACCCCGCCGTCGGTTTCGGCGTCGGCCTCGAGCGCCAGCATTGCCCGTTCACCGAGTGCCGCGTCGATGGCGTTCAGGAGCGCCCGGGCTTTCGCCAGCGTCTCGTCGTACTCGCGGTGGGGATCGGAGTCGTGGACGATGCCGGCCCCGACCCGGAGGTGATACTCCCGATCGTGATGAACCAGCGTCCGGATGACGATGTTCATCGTCGCCCGTCCGTCGAATCCGAAGCAACCGATGCCACCGGTGTACGGGCCGCGCTGGGTCGCCTCGAGTTCGTCGATGATCTCCATGGTCCGTGGCTTCGGCGCACCGGTGATCGTACCGCCGGGGAACGTCGCGGCGATCGTCTCCGCGAGCGAGACGTCCGCGTGCAGCGTCCCGACGATGTTCGAGACGAGGTGCATGACCTCCGAATACCGGTCGACGCGGCGATACTCCGCCACGTCAACGCTGCCGTAGGTACAGACCTTCCCCATGTCGTTTCGCTCGAGATCGACCAGCATCGCGTGTTCGGCACGCTCTTTTTCGTCGGCGAGCAGATCGGCCTCGAACGCCTCGTCGTCGGCCGTCGTCTCCCCGCGTGGACGGGTGCCGGCGATCGGTTCGGTCCGGAGAAAATCGCCGTCCCGCTCGATCAGGAGTTCGGGACTGGCACTGACCAGGTCGGCCGATCGGAACTCGAGGAGCCCTGAATAGGGGGCCGGGTTGACCGTCCGAAGTGCCTCGTAGGCCTCGACGGGATGGACGGCCGCGGGTGCCACCAGCCGCTGTGAGATGTTCGCCTGGAAGGTGTCGCCGTCGTGTACGTACTCCTTGACGCGACGAACGCGGTCGGCGAACGCCCCCCGCCCACAGGTGCTCTCGAAGGTCGCCTCCGGGGCCCGAACTGGTGGAGGACCGACGGCCGCATCACCCTCGCGGATCCGATCCGCCAACTCGAGCGCTCGCGCCCGCCCGCGGTCGTAGGCTCGATCGAGTATATCCTCGAATCCCTGGTACGCTCCTGTCTCGAGGTCGTCATCGGGCAGATCGGTCGACACCCGGGGACACGCCACGATCCGCAACGACACGTCATCGCCCTCGACCGGACACTCCCAGGCCGCCACCCGATCGAAGACCCCGACCTCGAGCCGTGGCAACCCGCGGTCGTCGACCGCCGACCCCGGCAGCTCCTCGAGTTCTCGCGCGACGTCGTAGGAGAGCCAACCGAGCAACCCACAGGGGTAGGGGACGTCACAGTCCCCGCGAGCCAGGGCCGTTGCCGAGAGACGAGCCTCGAGGGCCTCGAGTGTCGGGGATCCGTACTCGGGAGTCGGGGGGCCATCGATGGGCTCCTGGCTGCCGGTTCCCGACTTGGCTGGCCGCTTGCTGTCCCGGCGTCCGTCTTCCCAGGTGACCGCGTCGGGGCCGACCGTCAGCACCTCGACCGGGTCGACCCCGAAGTAGCCCCATCCGGCCTGTCCGCCGGTCGTCTCCAAAAACGCCCCACAAGCCCCGGCCCCGTCCCCGTTCCCGTTCCCCTCCCGTGCTCGCCGATAGGCATCGAAGGGGTCCGACACCTCGAGACGCACTTCGACCGGGACACGCAGCCACTTCGTGGCCGCGTCACCGGGGTCCGCGAGACTCGCACGGGCGGCCGCTCGAAACGCATCGCGGCCGGTCACTACGTGCGGTTCGTCCATGCAAAACTGAACGTGACGGGGGCCTAACGCTCTTGTGGTTGTGGCGACCGCCACCGGAGTTGGGAGCGGCCGTTCCAGCACCTACCGGGCCTTACCTGACGGCCGCCCGGTCGATCCAGCCCTGCAACCGCTTCGGGGAGATGTCCGTCTCCTCGCCGAGCGATTCGGCGTCGGCCGCTGCCAGGTCGGCAACGGTCTCGACGCCCGCGCCCTCGAGACGGTCGGCGTAGGCAGGACCGATACCCTTGATCACGTCGACGGGTTCGCCAGTGTCTTCGGTCTCCGACGGTGCCGCAGTGTCCTCGGTCTCCGACGGTGCCGCAGTGTCCTCGGCTTCGGGAACGGCGTCCTCGGCTTCGGGAACGGCGTCCTCGGCGTCCGGGCCGGTTGCCTCTGCTGGTTCGGCCGCTTCGTCGGGCTCGGTTGGAACGTCCGTCAGTTCGGCCGTCGAACTCGAGGCGGTGGTTTCGGCGGCGACCGGATCGCCCCCGCTTTCGTCTCCGCTTTCGCTCTCGGCGGATTCGGTTTCCGCCGTGTTCATATCTTCCTCGTCGTCTTCACTCGAGTCGTCCACGACGCCACTGTCGGCCTCGACAGCGTCCCCGATATCGGTGTCTTTCTCGCCCGGTTCCTCGACGTCAGCGGTGTCGCCGCCCCGTTCCCGTTCGACGGTCACACTGACGTCCCTTCCGTCGACCGATCCGGACTCGGTACTGCCGAACCCGAACAGCGACTGTAGCTTCTGCAGGAGTCCCATTGTGAGAGGCTAGTCGGTTGTGATACTTAAAGGCGTCTGAAATCGGACACGTATCGATACGTGAGCGTCTCCTCGAGATGGGTGTCCGTGAGCGGTCGAGAACCAGCTACTCGCCACTCCCCGCAACCGGCGAGGAGAGACCCTGGCGCAGCGCCTCGTTCATCGCCTCCACCGGGGCGGACTCGCCAGTCCAGCGCTCGAGGGCGGCGACCCCCTGGTAGAGCAACATCCAGGCGCCGTCGACCGTGGTGGCCCCTCTCTTGGCCGCATCCCTGAGCAGCCGCGTCTCGAGGGGGGTGTAGACGGCGTCCATGACCGTGAGATCGGCGTGGAGTGCCTCGGGAGGGACCGGCGATTGGTCCGCCTCCATGCCGACGCTGGTCGCGTTGACGAGGAGGTCGGCCGACGAGAGTGCGACGGGAAGCCTCCCGAGCCCGCCGCCGGTAGCGCCGGGTACTGCCTCGGCCAGGGTCTCCGCTTTCGACGCGGTTCGGTTGCAAATCGTCACCGTGGCTCCGGCGTCCGCGAGCCCGAAGGCGATTGCCCGCCCGGCGCCGCCGGCCCCGACCACGACCGCGCTGGCTCTTTCGAGGGTGACGTCGTGGCGCCCCAGGGCGCGAACCGCGCCGACGGCGTCGGTGTTGTGGCCGGTCGGCGGTGACTCGCCGAAATCGACCGTGTTTACGGCACCGATTCGCTGGGCAAGTGGATCGGGCTCGACGAACGCCAGGACGTCCCGTTTGAACGGAATCGTGACGTTGCATCCCGAGACCCCCAGCGCCGCGGCACCGTCGATGGCCCGCTCGAGGTCGTCAGGTGCGGGCTCGAAGGTGACGTAGCGAGCCTCGAGACCGAGGTGATCGTAGGCGGCTTCGTGCATCGGTGGCGACAGCGAGTGACCGACCGGATTACCGAGGAGACCGAACACCTGCATACCTGGTCGGTCGAATCGGGTGCGTATAACGGTGCGGGTCCTCGCAGCACTCGCGTACTCGCCAGACTCCAGGCAGTGTGCTCGATGGTGGGTCTCCAGCCCGAGCGTTCCACACCGTTTAAGCCCCGCTCGAGAGTAGCACCTGTGAACCTCAATGGGAGAGAGCCTGTTTTTCGACGTCGCTATCCTCACGCTGGGCGTCCTCGCCCTGTTCGGCGGAGCGGAACTCCTCGTGAAGGGGGCCGGTCGGCTCGCCCTCGGCCTCGGCTTGCGAGCGGCGACCGTCGGCGTGACCGTCGTCGCCTTCGCCACCACCGCGCCGGAGCTGTTCGTCGCCATCCTCGCCGCCATCGACGTCTCGTCGGCAGTGGGCCTGGGAACCGTGGTCGGGTCGAACATCGCCAATATCGGCCTCGTCCTCGGGATCGCGGCGCTCATCCGCCCGTTGACGATTAGCGACACAGTCATGCGTCGGCACGTCCCGTTCATGCTCTTCACCGCAATCTTGCTCCCAATCCTGGCCATCGACGGCCGGCTCGGCCGCCTGGAGGGTGTCATTTTGCTGGCCGTTCTGGTCGCCTTCACGCTGTATCTCCTCTATTACGTCAACGTGGATCCAGCATCCGCCCCCAGGGAGGTGGCCAGCAGTGACGAGGTCACCCCGATGGACGTTGCGTTCGTCGTCGTCGGGCTGATCGCGCTGGTCGCCGGATCACGGTGGCTCGTGAGCGGCGGCTCCTCCATCCTGCTCGCCATGGACGTCCCGGAGTTCGTCGTCGGGTTGACGGTGCTGGCCATCGGGACCTCACTCCCGGAACTCGCGGCCTCGGTCATGGGGGCACTCCGTGGTGAGACGGGGTTCGCGATCGGGAACGTGGTGGGCTCGAACATCTACAACATCGTCGCTGTTCTCGGGATTCTCGCGATCGCCGTCCCGATAACGGTCTCGCCGTCGGTCATCCGATTCGAGTTGCCACTGGTCGTGGTCTTCACGATCGCCCTCGTGGCCATGATGGGCTACGGTAGACGCCTCTCTCGACTCGACGGACTGGGTCTCGTCGCCGGCTACGCCGTCTTCATGTGGTTGCTGTTTGCGTGAAGGGCTGCTCTCGGAGGCCCGCTGGAGGGCGTCACTGTGACCGCTCGCTCAACAGCTGTTCGAGCGTCGCCGAGTGGTCGCCGCCGAGTGCCGACCGAACGAGCAGATTGCCACCGATGACCGCCGGGCTGAGGACCACGTCGGCTCCCGCTCGCTCGAGTTTGCTCGTGTTTTCGCGATCGGTCGCTGCGGCGACGATGCGGATCTCGTTGGCGAGTTCGCGAGCCGTGAGAATAGCGAGCGCGTCCTCGGCGTCGTGGTTCGTCGCGACGACGACCGCGCTCGCCCGCTCGATGTGGGCACGCCTGAGGGGTGTCTCGTCGCTTGGATTCCCCACGATCACCGGCACGTCCTTCTCGGTCAGATCGGCGGCTCGCTCCTGGCTGTTCGTGACGACGACGAACGCCCGGCTGGCGGCCGTCAGTTCGTCGAGGATCGGTTCGGTCAGGTCGCCGTGGCCGAGGACGAGGACGTGGTCCTCGAGGCTGTCGAGTCGTGAATCTGTCATTTTTCCGAGTGTCTTCGAAATGCGTGATTGGATCGCCGGGCCGACGAGTGCCCCGATGGCGACACCGAAGCTGGCGACGCCCAGGACGACCACGGACATGGTGAACAGTCGAGCCTCGGCCGTCAGCGGCTGGATGTCACCGTATCCGACGGTGCTCGAGGTGATGAGGGTGAAGTAGAACGCGTCCAGTGGGGAGGCGATGCCGTCGAAATCCTCCCGCATGGCGAACGCCCCGAAGGTTCCGTAGCCCTGGACACCGACGAGTGCACCGCCAGCCGCCAGCTGGGTCGCCGAGAGCTGCACGCGCTTGTCGAACCGGTGTCGGGTCACCAGCAGGGTCGGCATCGAGATCACCGACAACACGATCAGGGGGACCGAGTAGGCGTGACTCTGCAACACGCCCTGGGCGGCCGTCAGGGGAAGTAAAATCACCGTTGCGTACCAGCCAGCGCGCAACCCGCGTCGCAGTGCCAAAGCCGAGCCGACCATGAGAAAGCCGGTCACCGCGCCAGTGAACCCGACGGAATACTGGACGATGTCTGGGACGTATGCCGCAAGCGGCCCGAAGTCCGCGGCGTCTTGCTCGATGTGGACGATCCCGGTGACCACGGAGAGAAATGCCAGGGCGAACACGAGCACCTCGGCCGCACGCGTCGTGACGACCCAGCGCCAGTTTTCGGGGAGGCGTTCGGTGAGCCGTTCGCCGACCATGGGTGGTCGTCGACCGCGGGGAGTAAAGACACCACGGTTTCGGGAGCGAGGGCCCGTGATCGAGCCGGTGGGGGCGTGGACGCTGCCGAGGTCGGTACTTGTTTATTCCCGCCACGATACCCACACGCATGACCGCGCTTCCGCTCGAGATCCTGCTCGGCATCTATCTCGGCCTCCTGACGGGGATCGTGCCAGCGTTCGTTGCTGGGGGGCTCGGCTTCATCGTCCGGTATTTCAGCGGTGTGACACTCCCGGGGTTCGGTGTCGTCGTGCTCGCCCTCTCCATCGCCAGCGTGCAGGGTGGGCTGTTGGGCCTCGTGGAACCCGATATTGCCCAGTCGCCACGCCTGTTCGTGGCCGTTCTGGTCGTTCTCATGCTTGCGCTGTACGCCCACAGTCAGGGTGACGCCCTCGGTGCATCGCTCCCCCGCCGGCTCTCGCTTCGGCGCCTTCGACAGCGGACGCTCTCGGCGGACGTCATCGAAATCGTCGGCGCCGTCGGCCAGGTCACGATCCGCCCGACGGGCGAAATTCGCGATCTCGAGGGGTACCCACCGCTCCCCCCGGCACTCAGACGGACGTTGAAAGCGGGGTCGTGGCGGTTCCCGGCCGACCTTCCGCTGGCCGAACTCGGCCGCCGCCTCGAGGATCGCCTCCGAACGGATCACGGGCTGGCCGACGTGGCCGTCACGGTCGACGAACGCGGCCGGGCGACGATCGCCGCAGCCCCACCCTCGAGCGGACTCTCGAAGCGTGTTCAGGCCAACCATCGGGCAGTCTCGCTGTCTACGCTGATACCGACTGGGTTGGCGCGGGGGGACGTCGTTCGCGTCTGGACTGGTGAGTCGTCCGTGGCCGGGGATCGCGATCCAATCGAGGCAACCGTCCTCAGTGTGCAGGCTACGGCCGACACAGAGGGATCCGTCGAATCCGGTCCCGACGTGGCGACCGACGGTGGTGTCGAGGCCCCGACACCCGTCACCGCAGCCACGGACACCGCCACCCTCGGTGGCCGTGGTCGGGTGACCGTCTCGGTGCCGCGAGAGATGGCCAGCCGTCTCCTCGCTGCCGACGCGTGCCACCTCGAGGTCGTCCCGCGTGGGACGACCGACCTGTTCGAGGCCTTCGCACGGATTCGGGAGGCCGGCTACGACGTCCGCCACGTGACGATCCAACCACGTGAGGGACCTGCGGGGGCGTCAGACACCCCACGGGGCGACCATGTCTCGTCCGCGGGGGTCGATCCTGCCGCCCACGATCTCGAGATCCTGGCCGTCCGCCGGGACGGTGCCGACACGGACGACCGCCGACGGGGCTGGATTTTCGGACCGGGCCTCGAGCGGCCACTCGAACCCGGTGACGAGGCCTACGTTGCCGGACGAACGGTCGATCTTCGACGGTTCGGGTCGGTGATTCGATGATGGATCCGACGACCATCGCCCCCGTCGTCGCACAGGGTGGCCAATCCGGGCTCGTCCTCGACGCGATCGTGCGGATCGTCGGGTTCGTGATCCTCTCGGGTGTGGTGGCCGCCGGCGTTACGTTCGTCTACCGGTGGTACAGTGCAGAGGCCATTCCGGAGGGGGTCGCCGTCCTCACTGGGGTCGTCGTGGTTGCTCTCTGGTTGAACACCCAGACGGTGCTCCAGGACGCGATAATCGGCGACGCGGAGGTCCTCGATCCGGCGACTGCCATCTACACCGTCGGTGCCTTCGCGGCGAGTGCGGTGGCCGCGGACGGTGGGCGTCGGGCAGGGGATCATCTGGCGACGCGGACCGCCATCCCGACCCCGAGAGGGATGGACGACGTGGGCCAATTCGTCAAGACTGGGGGGAGAGTTATCACGGTCGAACTGCCCACCGAAATCGCCGACGCCGAGGGATACGACCCCGTCGACGAGGGGACCAAGGCCGCCATCGCTGGCCGGACACTGCTCTTCCCACGACGGCTCACGGTTGCCCAACTCCGCGAGCGCGTGATCGACCGACTCGAGGCCGATTATGGCGTGGGCTATGTCGACGTCTCGGTCGCCACCGACGGCACCGTCGAGCGCCTGGCGCTGGGGAGCAAGGCGGCAGGTCTCGGGCCGACGTTGGCGCCGGGGACGGTGGCTATTGCCGTCCGCGGTGACCCAGCGCCGGACGCCGGCCCGGGCGACACCCTCGAGGTCTGGATCCCGGGTGAGGACGGGCCGAGGCGACTCGGCACGGCGGAGGTGCGAGCGACGGTCGATGACGTCGCAACGATCGTCGTGTCGGCGGACGCCAAGGGTCTTCGCAGGGACGCCCCGGGCCGGCAGTGTCGCCTTGTCACCCGGCCCGACACACCGGATCCAGAACGTGCCGTTCGGGCGCTCTTACGGTCCGTCCCCGAGACGATTACAAGGATAGCGGTGGTGTCGGACGGACCCTGGGCCGGTGAATCCGTTGGGTCGTTGCCCGTGCTGGTCCTGGCGGTGGTCTCGGCCGACCGCGCCGTTGCAGAGAGCGAGGAGCCACCAGGGGACGACGCCGCTACCGTGTCGGCGCTGCCGGGACCCGATCGGCGACTCGAGGCGGGAGACACCTGTTTCGTGCTGGGCCATCCGGAGGCCCTCGAGCGGGTTCGCGCCGCCTCGGCCTCACAAGGGATTGCCACCGAGGCCGGGACTGGCGAGCGGTAGCTACTTGCCCACGGCGACGATAGCCGCGAACATGCGCATCCAGTGGAAGCTGTTCGCCGATCTGGCCGAACACGCCGGCGAGCGGGAACTCCCCGCCGCTGTCGAACCTGGTGACACCGTTGGCGACGCCCTCGAGGCGCTTTTGACGGAGCGGGAGGCGTTGGCTGACCGCGTCCTCGACGACGACGGCGAGTTGCGATCCCAGATCAACGTCCTCCAAAACGGTAAAGACGTCCGGACGCAAGCCGAGGGCCTCGAAACCACACTCGAGGCGGGTGACGAACTGGCGCTGTTTCCGCCGGTCAGCGGTGGTGAACGATGGGCCGTCACTCGAGCGGTCAGTGACGAGGCGTGCGTCGATGGATCAAAAGAGTACCGTCAGGAGGAGTCGAATCGCCGCGCCGAAGACGAGAATCGCCACCAGTAGCGTGGTTGTGATGACGATGATCGGCGGGATCTTCTTTTCCTCGTAGTGGAACAGGAGGTCACGGACGGCCATACTCCTGAGTCCAAGCGCCGACAGTTAACGGTTTCGTCGTCCAGCTACACTCGTCAGTTGCGGCGGAAAGTCACAAGGAATAAACCGATCGACGAACTCTCGATCGATATGCGAGGCGAGCCTCAGTCCTTCGATCGGGTGCTGTCCTCGATGTGTACGGAACCGCACCCGGTTGCGCGCGAGGCCGCGGCCAGATTTCTGGCCACGAACCCCGGCGACCCGGGAACCTATCCGACAATCGCGACACTCGAGCTGGAGGCCATCGAACGGCTGGGTGAGGTTGCGGGCCTCGAGGAGCCGGCTGGCTACGTCGCAAGCGGTGGCACTGAGGCGAACATTCAGGCGGTTCGGATCGCCCGCGAGCGCGCCGACCTCGAGCGCCCGACGGTCGTGATTCCGGCGTCCGGTCACTTCAGTTTCCGAAAGGCCGCTGCCCTGCTACAGATCGACTTACGGGAGGTGCCCACCGACGACGATCATCGTGTCGACCTGGCGGCTGCCAAGGCGGCCGTGGACGAGGACACCGCGCTCGTGGTCGGCGTCGCCGGCAGTACGGAGTACGGGCGGGTCGATCCGATCCCCGAACTCGGCGAGTTGGCCCGCTCGGTCGACGCGTTGTTCCACGTCGACGCGGCCTGGGGTGGTTTCGTGCTTCCGTTTACCGACCACCGCTGGGACTTCTCGGACGCCGCCATCGACACGATGACCATCGACCCCCACAAGATGGGACAGGCGGCCGTCCCCGCCGGCGGACTCCTCGTTCGAGACGAATCGTTGCTCGACGCGCTCGCCGTCGACACGCCGTACCTCGAGACGACAGCCCAGGCGACCCTGACCGGTACGCGTTCCGGAGCCGGCGTCGCGAGTACGGTCGCTGCCCTGGCGGAACTCTGGCCAGGTGGCTACGCGGCCCAGTACGAGCGCTCCCGGGCCAATGCATCGTGGCTCGCCGCTCGACTCGAGGAACTCGGGTACGCGGTCGTCGACCCGGACCTCCCACTCGTGGTGGCCGACGTCCCGGATCGAGCGATCGACGCCTGCAGGGACGAGGGGTGGCGGCTCTCCCGAACGGGTGCCGGCGAGTTGCGCATCGTCTGTATGCCCCACGTCACCCGCAGGATGCTCGAGGCGTTTCTCGGTGACCTGGAGCGGGTGTCCCAGTCGCTCGAGATTCCGGTTCCGGGGGACGATTGACGTGGACCAGTTCGACTACACGGTGGTGGCTGGCTTCGGGCTCCTCCTCGTAGTCTCGGTCGTCGCCGAGACGGCGCTCGCCGGCGCGGCGTTCGGGGGATTCCTGCTCTCGCTTTCGGTCTGGCGGCTGTACGATGGCCGACCGTGGGAGGCGATCGCCTGGTTGATATGGGTCGGCGCAGCCGTCGCCCTCGTGCTCACGCCCGCAGGTGTGGCCTTTCTGGTGTTGTTCTTCGGCTCGCTCCTCTGTGGGACCGCCGTGCTCTTTGCCAGTCGGTTCAATCTGCTGCCGAATATCTGGACCGTTGATCGCTCCTGACGGCCAACGGGGGCTGTGACTGGTTGATAGGAGTTCAGAATCCTTATAGACGAACCGTTCGAAGGTGTTCCATAGATGGGGTTGCCAACGGTGGTCCGTCGGTCGATGCGTTTCTCGCGGTGAGTCACCAGGGGGCCCGTCCCGTCGACGGTCGGTCATGCGACCCGTTTTGGGGCGGAAAACCGGGGTTAGTTCATCGGTTCGCTGCAGTTTGGGCATCGTCC